>JAGQJJ010000403.1 GCA_020430675.1 Myxococcales bacterium | reverse complement strand
GCAGGCGTTCTGGCAGAGCGCGTCGGGGGATGTGGCCCAGGCGGGCGGCTCGTCTTCGCCGAAGGGAACGCAATGCCCCATGCCTTCGGCCTCGCAGTCGAGCGCGAGAGTCCAGCGGGTGCGGTGGAATGGCGGACGCCGCTCGCAGCGCAGGACCTGTCGGCCGTCCGGCGCGCAGCGCATGTCACCTTCGTCGCAGAGGTCGGCCCGCGAGACGCAGAGCGCAGTGCCCTCGATCTCGTCAAGAGCGCAGACCTGATCGAAGCCGCACCCGAAGACGGCATCCCAGCGTGGGCGCCCGTTGGGGTCGCGGGCGCAGGTCTGGGTGGTCACCAGGTCGACGCAGCGGCGGGTGCCGACCTCGCATTCGCCGGCGAAGGGATCGACGGGCGGCTCGGCGTCGATGATCGCCTCGGCGTCGGCGATCGCCGCGGCGTCGATGACCGCCGCGGCGTCGGCGCCCGCGTCGATCGGCGGCGCTTCGGGGCGCTTCGGGGCGCCGGTGTTGATGTCGGCGTCCAGCAACTCGCCCAGCGCGCCGTCGAGTGGTTCGATCGAGGCGTCGTTGGTGCTCGGCGCGCTGTCCGCCTCGGCGTCGAACGGGTCAGCGGCGTCGTTGGGCCCGGTCAGCAGGTCGCAGCCGCCGGCGCCGATGGCGGCGCAGAGCAGCGCGAGGTTCACGCGATGCCACATGGCATGGCTCCTTTCATGGTCGAGGCATGCCATCAGCGGCACTCGTCCGGGTCGCCGCAGAACTCGGTGCCCGCGCCCACGCAGCGGAGGCCTTGGCAGAGGCAGCTTGCGCACTCCGTGCCCGCATGGCAGACCGCGCCTTCCGGCAGGCAGCCGGTATGGTCGGGCGCCAGGATGTCTCCGGGCGCGCCCGCGACCGCGCCGGTGCACCGCCAGAGGGCGCAGCCGATCTCGGGGTGGCGCTCGCAGGGGCGCGCGGGCAGGGGCACGCCTTGCACGTCGCAGGCGTTGACGCAGAACTGGAGCGCGACGGTGGCGCTGTCGTCCTCCGAGACCGGGTCGCCCGGCCGCGGCCCGGTGGTGAGCGCGGGGTTCAGCAATGGCGTCTGGCAGGCCACCATGCCCGCTTCGGGGCAATCGAGCACCGGCACGAGGTGGGTGAAGCCATCGGTCAGGCGCCGGCAGTGAAAGACGAGGCTCGGCTGGCCGGGCGCGCACGAGAGCGTGCCTTCGCGGCATTCGTCGAACTGCTCGCGGCAGCCCCCGTTGAAGTCTTCGACGCAGACGGTGCCCGGCGGGCAGGCGTGGGGGTCGCCGAACTCGTTGAACGTGCCCTGCCGCGGCACGCACTCCTGGAAGCGGCCGTCGGGGAGGCAGCGCACGGCGTTTGGCGCGCAGACGCAGGCGCCGCGCTGGCGGTCGCAGGTCTCGCCGAATGAGGTCTCGCAGCTCTCGAGAAAGGTGTAATGCCCCGTCTGGTCGTCGCAGATGAGCACGTTGCCGCCTTGGCAGCAGGTGTGGCCGGGCGCGCCGCAGCGGCCGTCGTTGATGCACGGGAAGCCGAACGGCGAGTCGTCGTCAGGGGGCGCTGGCGACAGCGGCTCGACCGTGGCGTCGCCTTGCGGGCGGGGGGGAGCCTCGGCGCGCCCGTCGGTGTCTTCGCTGCCCGCGCCCGAGTCATCCGAGGCGTCGACGTCCGGCAGGTTGAGATCGCAGGCCGAAGCACCCAGGCAGATCAGCGCGCAGAAGAGGGTATGGGTACGCATGGCAGAGTCCTCTCTAATCGTTGGGGCCGCAAGCGATGTTGCGGGCGATGGGATCGGCGTCGAGGGCGCGGCGGGTGACCTCGGCCTGGGGCATGAGCGGGATGCTGCCCGGGTTGCCACAGGTGAGGGCTCTCACGCGGTCGCGCTGGGTCAGGAACGGGGTGGCGTCGTCGATGTGAAAGCCGCGCACATCGCCCAGGGCGGCATGGCAGCCGGCGCAGTACGGGCGCACCAGCGAACGCCATTCATCGGGGGCTTCGGCCCACGAGTCGGGCACGCGATCGCGCTGGTAGGTGGCGCCGATGCGCTCGACGCCGTCGGGGTAGGCCGCGTCGATGATGATGCGCACCCCCGGCGGCGGGTTTGTCAGCCGCACCAGGGCGTTGGCCCGCCGCAGGCGCTCTTCTTCGGTCGGGGTGAAGCGCTGAAAGTCGAGCGATTCGAGCATCAGCGGCAGAAACGAAGCGCCGCGCACGAGGCCGGTGTCTTCTTCGTAGACGCCGCCATGGCACATGGTGCAGGTCATCGGCAAAGGCTTGGGGCGCTCGCTGTCGAACTGTAGCGCGGTGTCGGGCTCGCCGCGCACGTAAAGGTAGAACTGCACTGCGTAATCGGCGCCGCGGGACGGGTCGTAGTCCATGCCCACGGCCGCGGCGGCCGGGGCCTGATCGAAGCCGAGGAAGGCTTCGTGCACGGGCTGGCCGGGCACGCCGTAGTTGTTGACCAGGGCGATGATGCGCTCGCCGCAAGTGGCGAAGAACATGCCCCGTCCGAGGCGCAGGTCGGCGCGGTTGAAGAAGTCGATCTCAGGCACCTCATTGACGCCGGCGGGCCACCAGGTGTTGAGGTACGGCGCCTGGAGCGTGCGGTCCGGGCCCATGCAGCGGCGGGCGAGCCATTGCGCGATGGTCGGCTCGGCGGCGGTCGCTTGCAGGTAGGCCGACGCGCGCGTCAGGTCGTCGATGGCATTGCCCAGACGCCCGAAGAAGAGAAAGTGGAGGGCCTCGGCGGCGCCGCCCGGCGGGGCCTCTTCGTCCGGTTCGGGGGCCGGGGCGTCGTCGGGATCGGGTGGGTCTTCGGCGGCCGCCAGCGCGGCGTCGGTCTCGTCGGCCGCTGCGGTGGCGGCGTCGGCCGGGTTGTTGTTGAAGGGGTCGAGCTCAGGCGGCGGGCCTTCTTCGCAGCGCGCCAGGCTCAGGGCCAGCGCGGCCATGCCAAGGCAATGCCATCGATGGGTGCGATCGCGCATCGGTCAGCTCTCCGGGTCGGAAGTGATGACTCGACGTTAGCTGGGCGATCGGCGAAGGCATATTACACCGCCTGACAGCAGCAGCTGCCAGGGCAGATGTGGGCCGCTGCGGCGCGGTTTCAGGATCTGGCAAACAACCAATCGGCGCTGCGGTCGCGCCCTCGCTTGGCCGAGTCGTTGTTTGCCAGATCCTCAGGGCACGGTGAGCGTGCCGATGAAGACGCGGTCGGTCGATTCGATGGCGCCAGCGTCGTCGAATACGCGGCCGCCGACGGAGTAGACGCGGCCATCGAAGAGCGGCGTCTGGTGCACATGGGAGCGTGCGATGGGCAGCGCCGCGTCGACCGGGCTGAACGGACCCACGGTGCCATCTTCGGCAAAGGTGGCGCGGCGCACGGTGTTGACAAACGTGGCCTGGAAGCCTTGGCCCTCGCCACCGCCGAAGAGCCAGAGGGTGTCATCGATGACCAGCGCCGACGACGTCCACGGGGCGGGGTCGACGGCGCCGACCTCTTCCCAGCCAGTCAGCGCGCCGGTGTCATCGTGCACCGAGCGCCAGATGCGCGGGTCGGGGGCCTGGCCCACGCTGAAGCCGCCCAGCACGTAGATGCGGCCGTCGTACACGCCGGCGGCGTGATGGGATCGGGTGGCGGGCAGCGACGGGCCGGCGCTCCAGGTGATGTCGCACGGGTCGTCGCCCAGCTCGCCGACGAGCACCTGGTCGATGGGCGCGTTGGTGGTGCCGCCGATGAGATAGAGGCGACCGTCGAGGGGCACCAGGGTCGGGTGCACGGCGGGCGCGGGCAGGTCGTCGCAGCGTTCGACGCGGTCGAGGCGCGCGTCGGGCGCGACGGTGATGGCCACGACCGCACGCGAGCCGAAGGGGCCTTGACGGTCGACGCTGACCCCAGCGGCGAGCCAGATGGTGTTGTCGATCTGGGCCTGGCCGTGGAAGGCGAGTGGGAAAGGAAGCGGGTACTTGGCTTCATGCCATTCGCCGAGGCTGCCATCGGCGCCGATGACCGCGCGGTGGATGAGCGGGGTCATGTCAGAGATGCCGCCCTGGGCGTCAGACGCGATGCCACCGGCGACAAAGAGGGCGGTCTCATCGTCGCCGCGGGCGATGAAGGTGGTGTGATGGTCCGAGACGCGCGGGCGGGGTGGCCCGTCGGCCCACGCGAGGGTGGCGCAGGCGATGCCGCAGGGCGGCGCGGCGTCGACCGCGGCGTCTTCGGCCGGGGGCATGGCATCGAGGGGCGCGGCGTCGGCGGCCGACTCGGCGTCGAGCGGCGGGGCGGCGTCCATCTCGGCGTCGACGATGATGATGGGCGCGGCGTCCATCGGTGTGTCATCGGTGTCATCGCAAGCGATCGCCGAACACACGAGCGCGGCGGCCAGGGCAAGGCGGTGGCGGAACAAGGCATCTCCTACCAGATACCACCCGGCGCGCCAGGCGGCGGGCGCTGTGGCGATGGGTACGCCGCCGGGGTCGTCCGGTGTAGGCGAATCGACTTCGGTCGTTGGCGATGGCGCGGCTGTTCAGCGCCTGTCGCCACGGCGGCGGGCGATCACGAGGCCGAGCGCGAGCGGCAGGGCGAGCGGCGCGGGCTGCGGCAAGGGGTCAAAGGCGCAACTGCCAGGCAGCGTGCGCGCCTGCTCGGCGTCGATGCCGCCGTCGGCGTCGGCGTCGGGGAAGTAGTCCACCGCGTCCACCGAGGAGCTGTCGTCGATCAGGCCGTCGCAGTCGTTGTCGAGGTCGTCGCCGCAGAGCTCGTCGGCCCCGGGGAACACGTCGATGTCGTCGTCGTTGCAGTCGCCGGCGCAGCCGTCGATGCCGTCGCC
>JAGQJJ010000402.1 GCA_020430675.1 Myxococcales bacterium | reverse complement strand
CAGCTTGGGCGACCGCCCGCAACGCTGAGGGGGCATCCATCGACTGGATGTTCGATGTCGACCGCGCGCGGGAGAAGCTGGGTCGTTCCTATCCCCAGATGAACCCGTCAGAATCCCTGTGAAGCAGAACTAGTGCAAATGCGGTGAAGCACCTCCGGCGCCACAGGCGCAGTCGAGGCAGCCGTGCACCGCGCAGGTGCCGCACATGCGCTCCAGCTGTTTGCGCAGCGCCTGCCGAGCGCGGTGCAGGCGGACGCGGGTGTTGTTGGCGGTGATGTCAGCACCGGCGGCAAAGTCGGCGACGCTTTGGCCGCCGAGGTCGACGGCGCGCAGAATCGCGGCGTAGTCTTCGTGCAGCGTGGGCAGCAGCCCCTCGAAGCAGCGGCAGACGGCGCGCTCCATCTCGGCTTCGGGCACCTCGACTTCGACGGCGTGGTGGGCCAGCGCGCGCCGCTCGGCGCCCTGTCGCCGGTAATGGTCGGTCACCGCGTTGCGCAGCAGCCGGTAGAACCAGGCGACGGCGCTCTCCTGGTCGCGAATCGCCCCGCCGCGCGCCAGCCCGCGGGCCATCGCGCTCTGCAGGATGTCTTCGGCGACCTCGCGGCTGGCCACCCGCGGCGTCAGGAAGTCGAGGAAGCGGCGATGATTGTCGACCAGCACCCGCACGACCTCGGGGTCGATCGGTGGCGGCGCGTCCATCAGGCCACCGAGCCGCCGACGCTCTGGGCGCGCTCGAACCAGATGCCGGTCGGGGCGTCGAATTGCAGGATGACGTCGTACCAGCCATCGTCACGGTCGATGTGCAGGATGAGCTCGGGGCGCTGGTCGCCGTCGAGGTCAAAAGCCCCGAGCGGTTGGTAGGCGCGGTTGAAGCCCTCTTGCATCACCGAGATGTCGAGCCAGGCGACGCGGAAGCGGCCCTGGGCGTCGAGGCGCGCGACGACCAGCGCGCGGCCGCCGGCCACGGCGTAGCGGATCGGCCCGTCGGGGCCGGGCATCGTGAAATACAACGTGCGCCTGGCCAGCGGCAGCGGTGGCCTCACATCGTGCGGCGGGTTGTGTCTCTCGGGCAGCTTTGCTTCCACGTGTGCCAGCAGACGGGCGAAGTCGGCGCGCTGAGCGGCGCTCGGCGCCCAGCGCGCCGAGCGGGGGCTGCGCCAGTCGCCTTCGGCCGAGACGTAGAGCCCGATTCCGGGTGAACCGCGCCGCTGCTTGAACGCCAACTGGTAACACTGTGTGACGTCGTAGCCGAACCCGCTGATCAGCTCGGCTTCGCCCGTGACCGCGCCATAAGCGTTGACCGTGCGCCAGCGGCTGCCGCGCCGGGCCCAGGGCGCGCAGCAGGGTTGGGCTTCGCCGTGGATGCCATCGCGATCGACCACCGCGAGGGGCGTATGCGGGTTCGAGTCGACCCACCGCGTCGCCCCGGGCGCGCCGTCGAGGCAGGCGGGGTTGCTGACCGGCTTCTTCGGGATCGGGTCGCCGGTTTCGATCTTGTCGCCCGGCACGTTGATCAGCGGCGGCTCGGCCGCGGCCGGCCCGAACGCCGCGAGCAGCCCTGCGAAGAGGAGCGTCGTGCGCATGCGGCCAGCCTATCCGCAGCCGATCGGGTCCGCAAACGACGGTGTGGCCTCAGAACGCCGCGCGGCCGTGCTTGCGCAACGCCGCCAACACCTGCTCGCGGATGGCCTCAGACACTGGCCCGCGGGCGTGGATGAGCAGCGCTTCCACCAGCGCGCGGGCTTTGACCAGCGTCTCTTCAAACTCGGCCTCGGCATCCGAGAGCGTCACGATGGCGCCGCCGATGCCAATGGTGGTCGAGGTCGGCGTGCAAACCAGCGTGCGGATCACGATGTTCAGATCGGCCGCGCCGCCCAGGCCGAGGTAGCCGATCGCGCCCGAGTAGATGCCGCGCGCGCGGGTCTCGAGCCCATCGAGCAGGTTCATCGTGCGCAGCTTCGGCGCGCCGGTCATCGAGCCGCCGGGGAACGCCGCGCGCACGCACTCGATGGCATCGACGCCGGGGCGCAGGGTGCCGCGAACGGTCGAGACGAGCTGATGCACCGTCTCATAGGTCTCGACCTGCATCATCGCCGGCACGTGCACCGAGCCGACCGCGCAGGCCCGGCCCAGGTCATTGCGCAAGAGGTCGACGATCATCAGGTTCTCGGCGCGATCCTTCTCGCTCTGGGCCAGGTCGCGGCGCAGCGCCTCATCCTCGGCGGCGTCGCGACCCCTTGGCCGCGTGCCTTTGATCGGTTTCGACTCAACCTGCCCGTCCCGATCGATGCGCAGGAAGCGCTCGGGCGACGAGCAGACGATGGCGAGGTCACCGAAGCGCAGAAAGGCCGCGTAGGGCGCTTTGTTGATGCGCCGCAAGATGCGATGCAGCGCCAGCGGATCTTCGACCGGCGTCGCGCGAAGCTGGTTGGTCAGGCACAGCTCATAGCTCTCGCCTTCGTGAATGAAAGCGAGGCAGCGCGCGATGTCATCGAGATAGGCCGCGCGGTCGCGGTCGAGCCATAGCAAAACCGGCGCGCCGGTGGGTTGGAGCGGCGGCAATGGGGCCAGGGCGGCGAGGCGGCCTTCGATGGCATCAAACCACGTCTCGGCCGACGCGATCTCACCGGGCGCGTGCAGGCAGAGCAGGTAGATCTGCGCTTCCTGGTGATCAAAAGCGAGCAGGCGGTCGGCCAGCAGGAACGCCGCCGCGGGCGTGCCATCGGAATGCCGGTTCGCCGCGCCGGCGTCGGCCTTGAGCCCATAGCCGAAATAGCCGACAAAGCCGCCATCGAAGTCGAACGGCAGGTCGGCCTGCACCCGTCGTCGGGCCAGTTCACGGCCGAGGAAGTCATAGATGCCTTCGCGATGGGTCTGCTGCTGGCCGTGGGCGACGACGGTCACCTCGCCGCGCGCCTGGCCGAACGTCACGCGCAGGCCATGCGGGCCGCCGCCGGCGCCCATGAACGAGAACCGCGCGAGGCCCGGTTCGGCGCGGCTGCTGTCGAGCCAGAAGGCATCGGGCGCCGTGGCAAAAAGGTCGCAGAACACCTGTTCGGCGTCGCCGGTGAAGGCAAGTTTGCGATGGGAGAGCTTCAGACCCAGCGGCGCCGCTTCGGGCGGCTTCGGCGCGCTGGCCACCGACACCGTCGCGCGTCGGTGACCGTGGGTGAGGTCGCGAAAATTGGCCAGCAGCCGCGCGCCGTGCTCGGTCAGGATGGACTCGGGGTGGAACTGCACCCCAAAACGCGGCAGCGTCTTGTGGGCCAGGCCCATGAGCACCCCGTCGGGCGTCCAGGCCGTCGCGCGCAGGCAGTCCGGCAGGTCGGGGTCGACGGTCAACGAGTGATAGCGCACCACCGAGAAGCCTTGCGGGATGCCCGCAAACAGCGGCGAGTCGTCATGAAACACCACGCTGCGCCGCCCGTGCATCGGCATGGGCGCGTGCGTCACCGCGCCGCCATATACCGTGGCGATGCCTTGATGGCCCAGGCATACCCCCAGCACCGGCACGGTGGCATGCCGGATGGCATCATGGCACACGCCGAAGTCCGTCGCCCGGTCCGGCCGCCCCGGGCCGGGCGAGATCACGATGTTGTCAAACCCCGCGTCCGCCAGCGTCGCCCAGGCGAGCTCATCATTGCGCACCACCGTCGGCGGCTCGCCGTTCACCGCGGCGATCAGGTGGTAGAGGTTCATGGTGAACGAGTCGTAATTGTCGATGAGCAGCGTGCGCGGGCGGGTCGCCATGGCTTCAGCCTGCCGGCAACGCCGCGACCGGGCCATCGCCGAGCAGCCCGGACCACGCGATGGGCAGGCCGGCCGTGTGCAATGCCCCGAGCGCGCGGTGCACGCCGGCGAGGCCTGCGGTCTGGCGTTGCTGGGCGCCGACCGCGAAGCAGCGCGGGCCGAGGTGGTCGGTGAGGGCGGCGACCAGCGCGGGGTGGCCGCAAAGCTCGATGAAAGCCACGCCGCCGTCGGCCGCCAGCGCATCAACGGCGCGGTCGAAGCGCACCGGGTCGCGCAGGTTGCGCCACCAGAAGTCGGTGTTCATCTCCGGGCCGTCGATCCGCGCGCCGGCGGTCGCCGAGTACAGCGGCAGCGTCGCGGCGCGCGGCGCGATGCCATCGATGGCATCGCCGAAAGCATCGCCGATGGCATCGAGGTGATGCCCATGGCCGGCATAGCCGATGCGGGTCGGGCGGCAGAACACCTCGTCGGCCGACAGCGCCCGGGCCAGCGCGGCGATGGCATCGGGGTCGCCCGACACGGCGCAGAGCCGGTCGCTGTTGATCACCGCCAGCGAGAGGCGGCCGGCCCAGGGCGCGAGCCGCGCGATGACCTCGGCGGCGGGCAGCCCGACCGAGAGCATCGCGCCGACGCAGGCGACCTTCGCCGTGAACAGACCCTGCGCCGCGATGACCCGCGCGCCGTCGTCCAGGCTCAGCGCGCCGGCGATGACCGCGGCGGCGACCTCGCCCACGCTATGGCCCACCACCGCCGCCGGCTCGAGGCCAAGCGCGCGCCAGACGGCGGCCAGGCCGAGCGCCATCGCAAACAGCGCCGGCTGCACCACGTCGGGCCGGTCGAAGGGCGGCAGACCCTCGCCCCCGGCCAGCGCCACGCGCACCGACCAGCCGGTATGAGGTCGCAATGCCGCGTCGCAGGCGTCGACCGTCTCGGCAAACGCCGCCGACTCGGCGAGCAGCGCGCGGCCCATGCCCGGCCACTGCCCGCCATGCCCGGGGCAGACAAAAACCACGCGGTCGAGCGGTCGCGCGGCGTGGGTGACCACCGCGCCGCGATGCCGGCCGGCGGCGAGCGCGTCAA
>JAGQJJ010000401.1 GCA_020430675.1 Myxococcales bacterium | reverse complement strand
TTGATGCGCGGCACCATGTGGTAGTCCATGACCCACAGGCGCTGGGCCAGCTTCAGGTGGAACGAGGCCTGCACCGCGTTGGCGGCCGCCTGGCTGTAGTCGCCGGCGCCCATCGCCGCCGACATGCCGTCGATGTTGCGGGTGGCGAGATCCATGTCGGTGGCAAACGAGTCGCGCAGGAAGCGCGCGCGGCCGCGGGCCGGGTCGAGCGCGGTGACCCACTCGTGATAGAGGCGCAGCTCGCTGAGCGCGAGGCGGTCGAGCAGCTCGACCTGCTCGATATAACGCGCCCGATCGGCGCCGGCGGCGGCGTTGATCATCTGGGTCAGGTTGACCGTGGCGTCTTCGACCGCCCGCAGCGCGCCGCCGAGGAAGATGGGCGTGCTGTAGGGCGCGCCGTTGATCGGCAGGTTGGCCATGTCGATGCCGCGCTCGAGCTTCTGCACCGCGCGCACCATCTGAGCGCCGATATTGGGTGCCACGTTGCCGCCGTTGATCTCGCGGCGCAGGCGCTCGCTGACGACCTCCATGCCCGCGCCCAGGTTGGCGTCGATGAAGCGGCCGGTGGTGGTGGTGACGTTGCCGGCGAAGTCCTCGACCCGGTAGGTGAGGGTGTGGTCGCCCGGTCGCAGCTTGCGCAGATTGACCTGGCCGGCGGCGTTGCAGACCGCGGCGTTGTCGATGGGGCTGTTGTCGGTGCAGGTCAGGTTGCCCACAGCGCGGTTGCCGCGCGGCGGCCGACCGGCGCCGGGGTAGACCTGGTCGGTCAGCGTGCGCTGGCCCGCCTGGCCGTTGTCGAGGGTGACGGTGACCCGCTTGACGCCCGAGACCACGCCGTCGGCGTCGTCTTCGCCGCCGCTGTTGAGCGCCATGGTCTCGGCGATGCCGTACATCGGCCACGTCAGGCGGTCATTGGCCACCACGCCCTGCTGCGCGGGCACCGCGATGGTCGCCTCGGGCGGGGTGCGGTCGATGCCGAAGGCCACCGAGTTGTCGCGCGCCAGGTTGCCCGAGGCGTCGGTGACCTCGATGGTGAGCTGGTAGAGGCCGTCCTGCTCGTAGCTGACCGTGATGACGTTGCCATTGCGCACCTGCGCCGAGGGCCGCGGCACGATGTTCACGTTGAGCGCGTTGGGATCGCCGCAGTCGTCGAGCACCCGAATGCCGAACGAGACGTCGTCGTTGCCGTTGTACCAACCGGCCTGGGGCAGATTGAGCACCTCGATGCGCGGGCCGGCGTCGTCGGTGACCTCGACGTTCAAGTCGGCCTGCGTGCGGTTGCCCGCGGCGTCGGCGACCAGATAGCGCAGCACATGCCGGCCGGCGGTCAGCTCGATCTGGTCGGGCATCGGGTCGAAGCGGCGCTCGTTGGCGCCGGGGTCGAGCACCAGCGTGATGTCGAGATCGCGGGCGCTGGTGCTGTTGTCGCTGAAGATCAGCCGCGGCACGTCGATGACCGCGCCGTTGGGCGCGTTGCAGTCGACCTGGAAGTCATCGGGCGCCTGGCCGACCAGCACCGGCGGGGTGGTATCGCGCACTCGCACCGTGGCAAAAGCGTTGCCCCGGTTGCCCGAGTCGTCGGTGCAGGTCAGCTCGACCCGCGTATCGCCAAGCGGGAAGGTGCGCGGCACGTTGCCTTCGGCCGGATCCTGGTCGCAGTTGTCGACGCAGCCGAACTGCAACGCGATCGGCGTGCCCGCGGGCGAGGTGGCCTCCGCTTCCCGGCCGATCGGCGTCGGATCGGGCACCGGCTGCACGCGCGGCGCGGTGCGGTCGAAGACGTCGATGCGGAATGAGGTCCGCGCCGTGTTGCCTGCGCGGTCGGTGGCGGTGACGATCACGTCGTAGCTGCCGAGCGGCAGGTTGACCACCTGCCCCGCCGGGTCGAGGCGCTGCACCGGGTCGGTCTGCAGCTCGACGAGCACGGTCGGCGCGGCGTCGCGGTTGTCGTTGACGTTGATCGCCGGCACGTTGACCGCGGCGATGCAGCTGTTCGGCGCCACGGCACCGACGACGTTGCCCGGCGGTGGATCGAACGTGGGCGCCTCTTCATCGCGGGCGGCGAAGACCCGCGCCCCCGGCAAGAAGCCGTGCTGGGCGTTGTTGCCGCCGCCGCTGGCGCTGCCGACGGCCATGCCGACGACCGCGCTGAAGTGTTGCACGCCGCCGCCGGTGCTCTTGCCGCCGCCGCCGCTGAAGGCATACGAGGGCATCTTGTCGGCGCTGGCCGGCCCGGTGAGCGCCAACGCGAGGGCGGTGGCCAAGGTGAGCGTCTTTTTCATCATCGCGCTCCTCAATCGCTGATGTGCGGCCATTGCACCCCCGGGGCATCGGGGGGAATCGCCGCGCAATCAAAGCCGGGCTGAACGCGCAACCGATAGTCCAGCCGCTCGTCGTCCTCTTGCACCTGGTTGATGCTGAGGGCCGAAATTCGCAAGTAGAACAGGCGGTTGCGATCCACGGGGTCAAAGATGATGCACTGCTTGCTATTGCCGCGAGCCACCTCGGCGGTGGTCGCGCGCAGCATCTCGGCGTCGTCGTAGGCCTCGAGGTAGAGGTCGCCGTCGTCGCCGAAGACAAACGACGTGGCGGCCACGATCGACTGCCCGGCGGGCACCAGAAGCTGGAAGATGTCGGCGTCGTTGGGCGCCCGTACGCAGAGCCATTGCGTCTCGCGGTCGACCTGCTGGCCCACCAGCACCGCGTCGGCGAAGTCGTCGTTGGGCTCGTCGGGATCGTCCTCGCAGACGAAGACGCGCTCGTCGATGGTCAGCTCAAGCCGATAGCGCACGTTGGGATCGGCCAGGCCGCGCACCCGAAGGTAATACGTGCCCGGCGCCCGGTTGACGAAGTGCACGACCTCGTCATCGGTGGCGCTGTGGCCGTCGGGCAGCTCGGCGTTGAGCGAGCGCGGCAGGTCTTCGTAGTACATGTCGAGCTCAAGGTCGCCGCGCAGATGGCTGAAGCGGATGGCCGCCTGCACATCGGCGAGGCCATCGACCTGGAAGCTGAACCAGTCCTCGTCGCCGCTTTGGCCGCAGAGGGTCAGATCGGCGTATTCGCCGGCTTCGATCGGACGGGCGCCCTCGCGCGTGGCGTTGCCGGGCGCGGCTTCGAACCGGTCGGGCGGGCAGACCTCGGGGCCCGCGGTGCGCAGGACCACGAAGTCGTACACGCTGCGGGTCGCGCCGACGCTCTGGGTGTGCACCAGGTAGCGGCCGGCGACGACGTCGGTGATGCGCGCCAGATTGGTCTCGCGACCGCTGCGCCCGCTGGCGAGCAGCGCGTTGCGGGCGTCGCGAATCTCGATGATGGTGTCGCCCATCACGCCCGCTTCGAGGCGATCGATGCGCGCTTCGAGGTCGTCGCCGTCGCGCAGCACCAGGCTGTACCAGTCGTCGTCGGCGCAGAGCGTGCGCATCGACAGGGCGTGGTCGACGCCGGGGATCAGCTCGTTGATGCCGTCGAAGCCGGGTCGGATGAACTCGGGTACCCGCATCAGGTCGAACGCCACCTCGGCGCGGTCGTTGGGTTCGCTGGCGTCGGGCAGGCAGAGCACGCCGTTGCGGTCGACCGCGACCGTCAGCCGATAGCGCGCGAACTGCGCGCGGTCGACGCCGAACACCCGCACGTAGTAGCGGCCGTCGACGATGCTGGCGTTGAAGCGCGGGGCGTCGAACTGAACGAAGCGCGGGTTCACATCGCCGCCGCCGGCGCTGTTGGGCGTGGCGATCGGGCCCTCGCCGGGCGCGGGCGCGCCGGGGCCGTACAGCGCGAAGTCCAGCTCATCGTTTTCGGCCGAGTCGTTGCCCAGAATCTCAAGCCGCACCATCAAACCGTCGCGCGCGCCCATATCGAGCGCAAACCAGTCCTCGTCGCCGGGGTGGATGGTGCGGTCGTTGATGGTGGTCTGGTCCTGCACGCCCGGCAGGCCGAGCGCGGTGGCGGTCTGCGGCGCGTTGTCGGGCTCGGCGGCGTCGGGGCCCAGGCCGCGCACCAGGTCGACCTGCACGCGGTAGACGTTCTCGGCGAGGCCGCGCGAGAAGACCTCGATCCACCAGGTGCCGGCGGGCGAGGGGTTGTCGGGGCCAGCGAGGTATTCGAGCACCTCTTCGTCGCCCGCGGTCTGCGCGCGGTCGACCTCGCGGCCGTCAGGCGCGTAGAGGCGGGCGTCGAGGTCGCCGTCGGCGTTGATGAAGCGCACGCGCACCCGGATCGACGTGCCGGCGGCGGGCGTCTCGAACGAGTACCAGTCGGGATCCTGGGCGCAGGCGGTGAAGGCGCGCGGGCCCGAGTCATAGACCAGCCCGTTGAACATGAGCGGCGTGGCCTCGCCGCGCACGTCGTTGTCTTCGAAGCGATCGTCGCGGCAGCCGGGCCGGCAATGGTGGTCGGCGCCGCACGCTTCGCCCGCCGGGCAGTCGGCGTGCGCGGTGCAGCCGGGGCCGCAGGTGCCGTCGACGCAGACGGCGCCCTCGCCATTGCGCGCGATGCACTCTTCGTCGGTGGCGCAGCGGTCCAGCTCCGAGACCGGCGCGCAGCGGTTCGACTCGTTGCAGTACTGGTCTTCGGCGCAGTTGTCGGGGTCGCGCCGGCATCCGGGCAGGCACTCGCCCTGCTCGCAGTACAGCGCGCGCGGGCAGTCGAGGTCGCCGGTGCACGTCGGGCGCACGCAGCGGCGGGTGTCTTCGTCGCAGATGCGCTCGACGCCGCAGTTGTCGGGGTTGCCGCGGCAGCCCGGGGTGCAAAGGCCATCCGCGCAATAGGCCGCGTCTTCGCAGTCGCGATCGAGCGCGCAGCGCAGCGCGCACGGGTTGGGGTTCACGCAATCGC
>JAGQJJ010000400.1 GCA_020430675.1 Myxococcales bacterium | reverse complement strand
CGCTGCTGGCGCTGCTGGTGCGGCGCTGCACGGGTCAGCAGCGCGTGGTGCTGGGCGCGGTGCTCGCCAACCGCGGCGACCGCCGGCTGCGCGAGACCGTGGGCTTCTTCAGCCGCGCGCTGCCGTTGGTTCTCGACGTCGACGAAGGCGCGACGGCCACGGCGCTCAACGACCAGTTGCGCACCGAGCTGAAGGCGCTGCGCAATCACCAGCATCTGCCCTACGACGAGGCGCTGGCGGCGGCGTCGGTGCCGCCGGGCACCGACCTGCTGCGCGTGCTGTGCGTGCAGGAGCGGCCGGAGTGGTTGCTGCGCAGCCTGGATGGCGTGCCGATGGCGCTGCACAGCGCGTCGCTGTCGGCCGATGTGGAGGGCACCACCAAGTTCGACCAGTGCTGGGCTTTTGCGCGGTTGCCGGCGGGCTACGTCGGCACCATCACCTGGCGGGCGGCGCGGTTCTCGGCCGAAGCGATCGAGCGACTCTCGCGGCGGTTTGTCGCCCTGGTGCGCGCGGCGGTCGCGGCGCCCGAAGCGCCGCTGCGGGCGTTTGCGGCCCTCGATGACAAAGAGCGCGCCGAGGTGCTGGGCTTTGCCGAGGGCGGACCTGCCAAGGCGCCGGCGCATGGGTCGCTGCACGCCTGGGTGGTGGCCCGCGCGACCGAGGCGCCCGATGCGATCGCGGTGGTGCATGGCGCTGAGCGCCTGACTTACGGGGCGCTGCTCGGGCGGGCGCGGACGCTGGCATCGACGTTGCGCAGGGAGGGCATCGGGCCCGAGGCGCGAGTGGGGCTCTGCGTCGAGCGCGGCCCCGCGCTGGCGGTGGGCTGGCTGGGCATTCTGCTCGCGGGCGGCGCGGTGGTGCCGGTCGATCCGAAGCACCCCGAAGCGCGGCGGCGGCAGATCCTTGAAGACGCGGGCGTCAGGCGGGTGATCGATGGCGAGCCAGGCGCGGGGCACGAGGGGCCCGCCGCTTCGGTCGCGCCGGGCAACCTGGCGCACGTCATCTATACCTCGGGCTCGACTGGCAAGCCCAAGGGCGTGGCCATTTCGCACGGCGCCGCCTCGGCGTTTGCGGCGTGGGCCGCGGCGTTCCCCGGTGGCCTGGGCCGGGTGCTCGCCACCACCAGCGTCAGCTTCGATGTGGCCGTCTTCGAGCTGTTTGGCGCCTGGGCCAGCGGCGGCGCGGTGCACATCCTCGATGACGCGCTGGCGGTGCGCGACCTGGCTGAGCCCGGCCCGTTCCTGCTCGCCACCGTGCCCTCGGCCCTGCGCGCGCTGCTCGACGCGCGGGCGCTGCCGACCTCGGTGACGCGCATCGTCGCCGCTGGCGAGGCGCTCGACGCCGGGCTCGCCGACCGCATCTTCGCCGAGGCGCCCTGGGTGCAGGCGCTGCACGACGCCTACGGGCCCGCCGAAGACACCACGTACAGCACCATCGGCCCGCGCGCACCGGGCGGGCCGGCCAATATTGGCCGCCCGCTGCCCGGCTGCGCGGCGTGGCTGCTCGACGCCGAGCTGCGGGCGGTGGGCGTCGGCGTGGCCGGCGAGCTGTACCTCGCGGGCCCGATGCTGGCGCGCGGCTACCTGGATCGGCCGGCGCTCACCGCCGAGCGCTTCGTGCCCTGCCCGTTCCGCCCCGGCGCGCGCATGTACCGCACCGGCGACCGCGCGTGCTGGCTGGCCGATGGCCGCCTGCGGTTCTTGGGGCGCGACGACCGGCAGGTGAAGGTGCGCGGCGTGCGGCTTGAGCTGGCCGAGATCGAGGCCGCGCTGCTGACCCACGCCGCGGTGCGCGAAGCGGCGGTGGTGGCGCCGGTCGAAGCGAGCGGCGAGCGCTGGCTGGCGGCGTTTGTGGTCCTTGAAGACGCCGCGGCGATCGATGGGCGAGCGGAACCCGGGGAAGGTACCCGGAGCAAGCCGGGTGAGGCGCCGACAGCGGCAGGACACGAACCCGAAGGCGTCGCAGCGCTCCGTCGACCGGTGAGGAACGCAGCCGCTGGCGGTGCATCGCCTGGCGCAGCAGGGGACCTTTCCTGGGGGCTGCTCGGTCCGCATCTGGCGGCGCGGCTGCCGGCGGCGGGCGTGCCGGCGGTGTTCACCGCGTTGGCCGCGCTGCCGAAGACCGCGACCGGCAAGGTCGATCGCCGCGCGTTGCCGCAGCCGCAGCGCGGTGAGAGCGCGGGCGAGGCGCCCCGCACGGCGACCGAGCGTCGGCTGGCCGCGATCTGGGCCCGCGTGCTGCGGCTCGACGCGGTGGGTCGCACCGATGACTTCTTCGCGCGGGGCGGCGACAGCCTGCGCACGCTCGAGATCGCCGCGCTGGCCCACGCCGAGGGGCTGCACGTCGACCCGCGCGACCTGTTCGAGCGCCCGCAGCTCGACGCGCTCGCTGCGTTGGTCGCCGAGCGGCTGGGCGCGGCGGTGCCGATTCCGCGGGTGCCGCGCGATGGCCCGCTGCGCGCCAGCTTCGGGCAGGCGCGCCTGTGGTTCCTCGACCGGCTGCACCCCGGCTCGGCGCAATATCATGTGCCCGGCGCTTTTGAGCTGCGCGGCATGGTCGACGCCGGCGCGCTGGAGGCGGCGTTGCGCCGGGTCGTCGAGCGGCACGAGGCCCTGCGCACCACGCTCTGCGCCGACGAGGCGGGCCGGGCTTTGCAGGTCATTCACCCGGCGTCGGCGTGGCCCGGGCTGCCGGTTGAGGATCTGGCGCCCGAGCGGCTGAGGGCGCGACTGCGCGAGCTGGCCCGGGCGCCGTTCGACCTGGAGCGCGGCCCGCTGGTGCGCGCGGTGCTGCTGCGCCTGGCTTCCGACCATCACGTCCTGGCGATCAACCTGCACCACGCGGTGGCCGACGGCTGGTCGCTGGGCGTGGCCGCGCTGGAGCTGGGCCGCGCCTTCACCGGCGCCGCGTTGCCCGCAGCGCCGTTGCAGTACGCCGACTACGCGGCGTGGCAGCGCGCGGGCGATCTGCACGCCGAGCTCGATTTCTGGGCCCAGCGGCTCGCGGGCGTCGAGCCACTGGCGCTGCCCACCGATCAGCCGCGCCCCGCCGTGTGGACCGACGCCGGCGAGCGCCTGCCGGTGGCCTTCGACGCGGCGTTGGTGCAGCGGCTCGAAGCCCTGGCCCAAGACCGCGGCTGCACGCTCTTCATGGTGCTGCTCGCCGCGCTGCAAGTGCTGCTCGGCCGCCACGCCGCCACCGAATGCGCAAGCTGCCATATCAACGGCCGCTACGAAGGCACCCCGCGCGATTGCATCGGCTGCCACCGCGCCGACCGCGAGCGCGCCGAACCGGATCACCGCGGCTTCCCCACCGCTTGCCAGAGCTGCCACTCGCAGCGGGCCTGGCGCCCGGCCGCGCTCGACCATGACCAGTTCTGGCCGCTCGAAGGCGCGCACGCCGACGCCGACTGCGCCGGCTGCCATGTCAACGGCCGCTACGAAGGCACCCCGCGCAACTGCCTTGACTGCCACCGCGCCGAGCGCGACCGCTCGCCCACCGACCACGCCGGCTTCTCGACCACCTGCACGCAATGCCATTCGATGCAGGCCTGGCGCCCGGCGGCCTTCGACCACGACCAGTTCTTCCGCCTCGAAGGCGCGCACCGCAACATCATGTGCCAGGACTGCCATCCCAACGAACGCTACGATGGCACCCCGCGGGATTGCATCGGTTGCCATCGCGGCGACCGCGACGCGGCCCGGCCGACCCATGTGCGCCTGTCTGACACCTGCACCAACTGCCATACGCAGACGGCCTTCCGCCCGGCCAC
This sequence comes from Myxococcales bacterium, assembly GCA_020430675.1. The sequence goes on along the minus strand of JAGQJJ010000400.1, from coordinate 1,062 downwards.
CTATACCCACCAGCGCTTCCGCGTGCCCCACCGCGGCGTCTCGGCCTGCGCCTCGTGCCATACCAACGCCGCCGACTACTCGCGCGTCGGCTGCACCACGTGCCATGCGCACAACCAGAGCTCGATGGACCGCGAGCATCGCAACCGCCGCAATTACCGCTACGCCGACGATGCCTGCCTGAGCTGCCATCCGCGGGGGAACGACTGATGGCCCCCTCACTCCTCGGCGCCCTGCTCGCGGCCATCGTGACCTACGTCGCGCCCGATGGCGTCTACCTCGACGAAGGCGCCGACGACGGCGTGCGCGTCGGGGACGTCGTGCAGATCGGCGAACAGCGCCTCACCATCGAGGCGGTCGCGCCCGGCCGGTCACGCGCCACCGCGCCACCCGATGTCTACGCCCTGCAAGCCGGCATGCCCGCGCAGATCACCCGCACCGGCGCGCCCGCCGAAGAGGCGCCGACCACGCCCCGCAAAGCCACGCCGCCGCCGATCGCCGCCGACGTCGCCGCCCGCTGGTGGCCCGCCGCCGCCGATGGCTGGACCACCCCGCGCCCCCTGCCCGCCGGCGTCAGTGGCCACACCGCGCCCACCGATACCCGCGTCGCCGGTCTGCTCGCGCTCGATGGCCAGCTCATCCAGCTCGACGCCCTGCGCTGGCAGGCCGGCGCCACCTTCCGCCTCGCCGTCGACGCGGGCGGCTTCTGGTACCGCCACGACGCGCGCGCCCATTACGACCCGACCGAGAGCCGCTACAACGAGCCGCTGATCGAGGTCCGCCGCCTTGAGTTGGGCTGGCGCGGTCAAGGCTTCGGCCTGCGCGCCGGCCGCATGGCGCTCGCCGATCCGCTCGCCGCCGCGGCCCTCGACGGCGCCGCAATTGCCGTCGGCGAGACCGCCACCGTGCAGCTCTTTGCCGGCGCCGCGCCTGACGCGCTCGATCTGCGCCCCGAGGCCCGCCATCCGCAGGTCGGCCTCGCCGCGCGCGTGCCTTTTGCGGTCGGCGACGCCGTCGACGGCGAAGCCTCGGCCACCGCGCTCGCCAGCGGCTTCGATGGCGCC
>JAGQJJ010000399.1 GCA_020430675.1 Myxococcales bacterium | reverse complement strand
CCCGACCGCGGGCGGCGGCGCGCGCCCGGCCGCGCCGGTGCGCGATACGCGCCAGCCGTCGCAGGTGAGCTACAAGCCGTGGGCCATCCTGTCGTTTGTGGTGGGTGCGGCGGCGGTCACCGGCGGCGCGATCATGGGCATGAAGGCCGATGACTCGGCCGATCAGTTCAACAACAGCGTCAGCCGCAACGAGAAGCGCAACCTGAAGGATGACGTCGAGTTCCAGGCGACGGCGGCCAATGTGCTTTACGGCGTGGGCGCAGCGGGCATCGTGATCGGCGCGCTGCTCTGGTCGCTCGATCCCGCTGACAGCTACGCCGAGGTCGCGCCCATGCCCGGCGGTGGGGCCTATGTCGGTTGGGGGGGGACGTTCTGATGCGGCGCCGTTGGTTGACCCTCCCGGTGGTGGTGGCCCTCCTCGCCGGCTACGCGGCCTGCGATCCCGAGCTGGACGATCCCGAATGCGTGAGCGACGGCGAGTGCGCGCGCATCAAGCCGGGCACCATCTGCAGCGTCGAGCACTGGTGCGTGGTGCCCACGCCGGTCGACGTGGTCGACATGCGGGTGGTTGATATGCGGCCGCCGGTGGTCGACATGAGCCCGCCGGTGGTCGACATGGCGCCGCCGGAGGTCGACATGGCGCCGCCCGAGGTGGATATGGCGCCGCCCGAGGTCGACATGGCGCCGCCCGAGGTCGACATGGCGCCGCCCGAGCTGGACATGGCGCCGCCCGGCATCGACATGGCGCCCATCCCGGGCTGATCCCGCCTACTGAAGCGCGTCGGGTTCCACCTCTTCGACCGTCGCGCAGACCGCCTTCACCTCCAGCAACCGCAGCCCGTCATCCCACGGCACCCGCAGGCCCTGGTCCTTCGGGAAGAGCACAAACGCGCCGAGCGGGATGCCGCTGACGTTCTCGCCCAGGCTGGCGGTGGCATCGGTCTCGGCGCGCGCCACCTCGATGACCTCGCCGTACAGGGCGTCGGCGTGCTCTTCCTTGACCCCTTGCGGCAAATACAGCCCGGCGTTCGACCGCTCGTCGAGCTTGACCACGCGCACCAGCACGCGGGGTCCGAGCGGTTTGATATAGCGCACCCGACGGGGCGGGGGCGGATCGGTCATCGGCGCCTCATTTCGGTCGCAATCGGTCGCAAGTCTTGCCTTCGCGCTGCCAGGGCCGCACAACCTTGGCATGGCGCACCTCATCCTCACCTTCGCTGCTCCCTGGGACAAGCCCCCTCCACTGCGCACGACGATGGCGCTGGAGGCCGGGCCGCCTGATCCATTTCTGGCCGATGATTTCCTGGCCGTCTCGGCCGAGACCGAAGCCTTCACCCCGGCGCAGATCGACGCGCTGCGGGCGCATCGCAGCACGCTGACCGCGACGGCGCGCTTCGAGGGGCCGGGCAAGCTCGACGCCGCGCGCGAGGCGGCGCGGCTCATGGCCGACGCTTTTGCCGCCGGCGCGCTGGGCGTGCGGGTCGAGACCGGGCTCAAGGTGCTGGCGCCCGACGCCGTCGCCGGCCTCGACCTGCGTGACAAGAGCGTGCTCTTGCACCTGTTTGTCGAGGTGCTGTTCGAAGACGACCAGGTCTGCACGCTCGGTTTGCAGGCCTTCGACCTGCCCGATGTGGCGGTGCGCTGCGACGTGGATGACGACGCCGAAGCGGTCGCGGCGCAGGGCGCGGCCTTTGCGCTGGCGGCGAAGATGGTGATCGATGGGGTGCGGCCGATCGACGGCGGCGTGTTCCGGGCCAGCGAGAGCGCGCCGCTCTATCGGGTGGTGCGCGAGGCGCCGATCCCCGAGGACGAAGCGACGCCGTTCGACAACCCGCGGGGGCTGGTCGTGCTCAAGACCGTCAGTGGGAGCGCAGCAGTTTGATCAGCGCGTCGACCGAGGCGAGCGGCACGGCGTTGTAGATCGAAGCGCGCAGGCCGCCGACGCTGCGGTGGCCCTTGAGGCCGACGATGCCCGCGGCCTCGGCGGCGGCGAGCAGCGTCTTCTCGTGCGCCGCGTCGCCCATGCGCCACGTCACGTTCATGTGCGAGCGGCTGTCTTCGGTGGCGTGGCCCTCAAAGCGCGGGTCTTCGTCGATCGTCTCGTACAGCCGGCGCGCCTTCTCGGCGTTGATCTCGGCCATGGCGGCGAGGCCGCCGGTCTGCTCGACCCACTCGGCCACCAGGCCCAGCACGTAGATCCCGAATGTATTCGGGGTGTTGTACATGGAGTCGTTCTCGGCCTGGGTGACGTAGCGCAGGATCTTGGGCGTCGAGGCGAGGCCCCGATAGCCGCGGCTGATCGTCTTGCGCGCGATGACCACCACCACGCCCGAGGGCCCGGCGTTCTTCTGGGCGCCGGCGTAGATCAGGTCGAAGGGGCGCACGTCGAGCGGGCGCGAGAGGAAGTCGCTCGACAGGTCGGCGACCAGCGGCACCGTCGAGCGGGGCACGTAATGGAATTGCGTGCCATAGATGGTGTTGTTGCTGGTGTAGTGCAGGTAGGGTGCGTCTTCGGGCGCTTCGGCCAGCTCGCCTTCCTTCGGCACGCGGCGGTAATGCTCGTCGGCGCCCGTCCACAGGCGGTGCACCGGGCCGAGCAGCTTGGCTTCGCTGATGGCCTTCGACGACCAGGTGCCGGTGTCGACATAGGCGCCGCCGGTGCCCAGGTTCATCGGCACCATGGCAAATTGCAGGCTGGCGCCGCCCTGCAGGAAGAGGACTTCGTGGGTGTCGGGCAGGCCGTACAGGCGGGCGATGGTGTCGCGGGCGCGGAAGAGGATCTCTTCGTAGACGTCCGTCCGGTGGCTCATCTCCATCACCGACATGCCGCTGCCGCGGTAGTCGCAAAGCTCGCGCTGGACCTGTTCGAGCACCGGCAGCGGCAGCGCCGCGGGGCCAGCGTTGAAGTTGTGCTTGCGCTCCGACATGATGCCCCTCCTCGGGACGCTTCCGCGTGGAAACCGGCCGAGCATAGCGCAGATCGAGACGGAGTGGACCATGGCCACCGAGCCCTTGTTTTTGCGGGCCTGCTTCGGGCAGCCCACCGAGCGCACCCCGGTCTGGCTGATGCGGCAGGCCGGTCGCTACATGGCCGAGTACCGGGCGGTGCGCAGCAAGGTCGACTTCTGGACCCTCTGCCAGACGCCCGAGCTGGCCTGCGAGGTCACGATGCAGCCGATCGACGCCTTCGGGCTCGACGCGGCGATCGTGTTCAGCGATCTGCTCATCTCGCTGCCACCGCTGGGCTTTCCGGTGCACTTCACCAAAGGCCACGGGCCGGTGGTCGAGGGGCCGGTGGTCAAGGCCAGCGATGTGGATCGCATGCAGCCCTTCGATGTGGGCGAGGCGCTCGGCTACGTGGCCGAGGCGGTGAAGCTGATCGTGGCCGCGCTGCCGGCCGACGTGCCGCTGATCGGGTTCGCCGGGGCGCCGTTCACGCTGGCGAGCTATCTGCTCGAAGGCGGCTCGAGCAAGCAGTACATCAAGACCAAGGCGTTTCTGTATACCGAGCCGGCGGCGGCCGAGCGGCTGTTCGATCGGCTCTGCGAGATCACGATCGACCTGTTGAACCTGCAAATCGACGCCGGGGCGCGCGCGGTGCAGATCTTTGACTCGTGGGCCGGCTGCCTCGACCCCGAGGACTTCGATCGCTGGAGCGGGCGTTATCTGCGGCGCATCGCCGACGGCGTGCGGCGGCCGGGCGTGCCGGTGATCGCGTTCCCCAAGGGCACCGGCACCTATCTCGACCGCGTGGCGGCGACGGGAGCCGATGTGGTTGGCTTCGACTGGACGCTGCCCTATCGCCGGGCGCGGGCGCTGGTCGGGGCCAAGACGGCGTTGCAGGGCAATCTGGATCCGATCCGGCTGCTCGGGCCGTTCGAGACGGCGGTGGCGCCGGCGGTCGACGCCTTGTTGGACGCGGCCGGCGATGGCACCGGGCATGTCTTCAACCTGGGGCACGGCATCCACCAGCACACGCCGCCCGATACGGTGGCGCGGCTGGTCGAGCATGTGCGCGTCGAGTCCGCGAAGCGGCGGGGGCGGGACGCGTGAAGGTCGCGGTCATCGGCGGCGGCATCAGCGGGCTGGCGGCGGCCTATCGCCTGCGGCGCGCGGAGCATGAGGTCGTGGTGCTCGAAGCGGCCGCGCGCGCGGGCGGCAAGGTCTTCAGCGAGCGCGTGGACGGCTTTCTGGTCGAGCACGGGCCGAACGGGTTTCTCGACGCGCGTCTGGCTGCGGTGCGCCTGGCCCGCGATGTGGGGCTCGGCGGGCGCATGGTGGCGGCCAACGAGGCGGCGTCGCGGCGTTTTCTTTTTTCGAACGGCGCGTTGCGACCGGTACCGCTCAGCCCGCCGGCCTTCCTCAAGACCGATCTGCTGAGCACCAAAGGCAAGCTGCGGCTGCTGTCTGAGCCGTTGGTGCCGCCGCGCAAGGTGGCCGGTGACGAGTCGGTGTTTGACTTCGCCGCGCGGCGCATCGGGCCCGAGGCGGCCGAGATGCTGGTCGATCCGATGGTGGCGGGCATCTATGCCGGCGATCCGCGGCGGCTCAGCCTGCCGGCGGCCTTTCCGCGGCTGCGCACGCTGGAGGAAGAGCATGGCGGGCTGGTGCGCGGCATGATTGCTGGCATGGCCCAAAAGCGCGGCCAGCGCGGCGGACCGGGCGGGCCCGGGGGGCAGTTGACCAGCTTTCCCGGCGGCATGAGCGAGCTGATCGATGGGTTGGTGGCGGCGCTCGACCCCGGCGCGGTGCAGACCGGGCGGCCGGTCTCGGCGATTTCGCGCCGCAGCGATCGCGGCTGGCGGGTCACCGCGGCGGGCGGCGACGCGCTCGACGTCGACGGCG
>JAGQJJ010000398.1 GCA_020430675.1 Myxococcales bacterium | reverse complement strand
TGGAACTTGAACAACTCGAAGAACCGGCTCAGGTCCGGCGTGGCGTCCTCGGCGGCTGCTCCGTCGGCAGCCGACATCGTCGCCCACCACTCGGGCGCGAGGATCCGCAAGTAGCCTTCGATCGACACCGCGTCACGCAGGTCTTCGTTGACCTCGCCAGGACTCGGCGTGTCCATCATGATGATCCGCGCGATGACCTCGCCATCCGCCGAGAGCACCCCGGCCACTTCATGCGCCATGGCACCCCCGAGGGAGTGACCGCCCAGAGTGTAGGGTCCGTGCGGCTGCACTGTGCGAATTGCCTGGGCATATCGCCGGGCAAGGGTGCGGAAGTCGCCGGTGATCTCTTCGCCTGCCTCCAGGCCCGGTGATCGGACGCCGAAGACGCGCATGTGGTCGGCCAATCGGCGCGCGAGGGCGCGGTACTGGAAGACCGTGCCGCCGACGGGGTGGAAGAGAAACAACGCGGTGGTTTGAACGGAACTGTTGAGCGCCACGAGCAGGGGGTCCGCCGAAGACACATCGGCGCCGCCTCGTTCTTGGGCTCGGAGTGCCTCGATGTGCCGGGTCAGCAACGCTGGGGTTGAGTGCGCCAGCAGCGCATGGGATGACACCGACACCCCAAAAAGACGCGTGACCTCGGCGGCGACGCGCACGGCGAGGAGGGAATGACCGCCGAGGTCGAAGAAGTCGTCATTCTCACCCATATCGGGCAGGCCCAGGGCGTCCGCCAGGATCGCGCGGATGCCCGATGAACCGTGGTTGCTGGGGTCGACCACCGTCTGCGTCGCAACGCGGGAGAGCGCCAACCGTGCCTGGTCCAAGAGATCACCGGGGTCTCTGGTTGTGTTGAGAAGTCGCGCTGCTTGCGACCGCACCGCCAACTCAAAGGTGTCTGCTCCTTCCGACGGGCTGAGCATCAACTGCGCCCGCGATCTGGAGAGACGCGCGGTTCCACCCACCATTCCGACTTCGCGCCACCCTTCCCACTGCAAGCTCATTGGTCGTCGAGGCCATCGCGGATGGCAAGCCAGGGCATCCATGGCGGCATTGGCCGCGGCGTAGGCTGCGTTCCCCGTGGCGGCGATCTCGACGCTACCCGATGAGCACAGGAGTATGAAGTCCGGCCCATCGGCGCCAATCAACGCAAGGACATTGCTCGTGCCATCGGTTTTGGGTCCAAACACGGCCGCGAAGTCTTCAGTCCTCGGGTGACCAAGCGCTGTTTCCCTGAACACCCCTGCGGCATGCACCACGCCCGCCACTCTTCGCCCGGTTGCTCTGAGATCGTCTGCCAACGCGGCCATGCCGGAAGGGTCGGCCACATCAGCCTTGCGGATCTGCACCTCGGCGCCCAGCGCTCGGAGCGCGGCGATCTGCTCCATTGCCCACTTCGCGTCCGGCGAGGTGCCGACTGGCGCACCGCGCCGGCTGGTCAGCCAGAGATGGCGCGCGCCGCGGTCGACGAGCCGGCGGGCCAGGGTCAGCCCGATGCCGCCGAGGCCGCCGGTCAGCAGATACAGCCCCTCCGGATCGATGCGAAGCTCGGCGGTCGGTGTCGATGCCAGCGGGCGAAAGCGCGGCTGAAGGCGCCGCCCCTCTCGGATCGCCACCTGGCCGAAGCGCTCCACCCCGCGTGCTTCGAGCATCAGTTGGCGGGCGAGCGCTTCGCTATCGCCCTGCCAGTCGAGGCTGAAGCCGGTGATCAACGGGCAGACCTGCTGAACGGCGCGCCCCGATGGGTGAAGCGCCGCCGCCGCGGGATCGGGCGCGTCGCCCGGCGCGGCTGCGAACATGCCATGGGCCACGGTCGCGAGCACGGTCGGTTCGGTGACGCAGGCTTCGAGCGCGCCGGTCAGAGCGGCGAGGGTATAGGCCGGCGACCAGACGGGCCGGCCGTGCCGCCCGCGCACCGTCGAGAGGTAGACGATTCGCTCGAACGAGATGCCATCGCCGCGGAGCGACTCGAAGGCGGTCTTCCAGGCGTGGGGCGCGTCCCAAGGCACCGACAGCGCGGCGTTGCGCGCATCGCCCGCGCCGATGTCGACGCGAACCGCCTTGGCGCCCTCGCCTTCGAGCGCCCGCGCCAACAAAGCGCCCTGCGCCGGGTCGTCGCTCACGACGAGCCATCGGCTCGGCTCCGGATGCTGGGCGAGCTGCGACGAAGGCAGCTCTGCCTGCACCCACTCCACCTCATAGACCCAGTCTGCCGGGCCGCCTTGCTTCTCGGGCGCAGCGACCGGGAAGCCGGCGGTCGCTCCGATGACGTCGGGACGGTCGACCCAGTGCCGGGTGCGCGCGAAGGCATAGGTCGGCGCCGGCACTCGCAGGCGCCCCTCGGCATCATCGGCGCCCAGTCGAACCCCAACGCCATGACACCATGCCTGGCCAAGTGCGCTGCCAAACGCGGCCGCCGCATCGGGCGCGCGGCGGTCGTCGCTCTGGACGGCGCGCGCGCGCGGGTCGCGCAGAATGCCCGACGCCATTCGGCTGAGGGCCCGACCGGGCCCCACCTCGATGCACACCGCGTCGATCCCCTTGGCCGCGGCGCTCAGCCCCGAGGCAAATCGGACCGCGCGGCGCAGATGGCGTGCCCAATAGACGGGATCGGTCGCCTCCTGGTCCGAGATGCGCTCGCCGGTGACATTCGAGACAAACGGCCGGCTCGGGGCCCGACGGCGCGTCTGTGTCACCGCGGCTTGGAACGCATCGAGCATGGGCGCCATCATCGCCGTGTGGAAGGCATGCGAAGTCTGCAATCGCCGGTGCGTAATGCCGAGCGCATCCAGCGTGGTCTCAAACGCGCTGACCGCCGGAAAATCACCTGCGACTACGCAGAGTTCGGGCCCGTTGACCGCCGCGAGTTCGACCCCCGGCGGCAGATGCTCAGCGATCAGTCTTTGAGACGCCGCGACCGACAGCATGGCACCGGGTGGCATGGCTTGCATCAGCTCGCCGCGCCGCGTGACCAGCCGCATGGCATCGTCGGCCTCAAAGACGCCGGCGAGGGTTGCGGCCACGAACTCGCCGAGGCTATGACCGATCATGCAGGCGGGCTCGACGCCTCGCTCCATCCACAGACGGGCCCAGGCCAACTCGACCGCAAAGAGCGCCGGTTGGGCGATCCTGGTCTGCCGCAGGGCAGCGTCGGCGTCGGCAGCGGCTTCTTCCAGCGGGTACAGATGGCGCAGCAGGTCATCGCCGGTCTGCGCGGCGAAGATCCGGGCGCAGGCGTCGACGGTGCGCCGGAACGTCGGCTCGCTGTCGTAGAGCGCCCGCCCCATGCCCGCGCGCTGCGCGCCCTGGCCTGGGAACATGAAGACGACCGCCGGCGCCCGCGCCATCTCGACAGGCCGTGCCACCGGCCCGGCCACCTCCACTCGGCCCTGTATGTCGCGACGCACCACGCGGCACGTTCGATGCGCGTGATGCTTTCGCCCCGTCACGAGCGTATGGCCGACCGCCGCAGCGTCCATCTCGACGCCAGCCTCGGCCGCGAAGGCGTCGAGCCGCCGGGCCATCTCGCTGACCCCCTCGGCCGTGCGCGCGCTGGCAGGCCAAACCTGCCATCGACCATCGGCATGGGCCGGCTTTGGGGAGGGCGGTGCCTCCAAGACAAGGTGCGCGTTGGTGCCGCCGATGCCAAACGAGCTGACCCCGGCGACGCGGGGCCCGTCGCTCACCCACCGGGCGGTCTCCGATCGCACGACAAACGGTCCCTCATCAAAGGGAATCTCGGGATTCGGCTCGCGAAAGTGCAGCGTGCCGGGCAGCGTGCCGGTCTTGAGGGCCAGCGTCGTCTTGATCAGGCCGGCCATGCCCGCGGCGGTGTCGAGATGGCCGATATTGCTCTTGACCGAGCCGATCACGCAGCGATGATCGGCTGGCGCCGAGGCAAACGCGCGGTTGAGCGCGGTCAGCTCGATGGGATCGCCGAGGTGCGTGCCGGTGCCATGCGCCTCGACGTAGGTGATCTCGGCCGGCGAGACCCCGGCGATGCCATGTGCCATTGAGATGGCATTGCTCTGACCCCGGGCGCTGGGCGCGGTGAAGCCGACCTTCTCGCGGCCATCGTTGTTGATGCCGAAGCCGCGGATGATGGCATGCACGGTGTCACCCTCAGCGATCGCATCTGGCAGCCGCTTGATGACAACCACGCCGACGCCGTTGCCCGGCACCACGCCCGCGCCATTCGCGTCAAACGGCCGGCAATGGCCGTCCGGCGCCAGAATGCTGCCCTCGCGGTAGACATAGCCGCTTTCGAGCGGGCACGAGATGGCGACGCCTCCGGCGAGGGCCACATCGCATTGCCAGGTCAGCAGCGCGGTGCAGGCCGAGACCACCGCGACCAGCGAAGTCGAGCACCCGGTCTGCACGTCGACGGCGGGCCCCTCAAGCCCGAGGTGCCAGGCGACCCGGGTCGCGAGGAAGTCCTTGTCGTTGGCGATGAACTTGAAGTAGCCGTCATCGGTATTCCACAGCGGCTCGGCGGTGCGCAGGTTCTCGATCAGATAGGTCGGCAGGCCGCAACCGGCGTACACCCCGACGGCCCCGGGCATTGCGTCGGGCCGGTAGCCGGCGTGCTCAATGGCGTTCCACGCGCACTCGAGGAAGACCCGATGCTGGGGGTCCATCAGCCGCGCATCGCGCGGGCTGATGCCAAAGAAGGCAGCGTCGAAAGCATCGGCATGGGACACCACTCCCTTGACCGGCACATACTCGGGCGAGTCAACGCGCTCGGCAGGTACACCCGCTTCGAGGAGCGTTCGCCGCGGAAACCGGGTCAGGCCCTCGCGACCTTCGCACAACATGCGCCAGAAGGCATCGATGTCGTCGGCCCCGGGGAATC
>JAGQJJ010000003.1 GCA_020430675.1 Myxococcales bacterium | reverse complement strand
GCTCGGCATGCTCAACGGCTGCGCTGCCGGCATGACGGTGGTCAACATCGACAACGGCTTCGGCGCCGCCTACGCCGCGACGCTGATGAACCGCGCGCCCCAATGATGAACGGACTTCGATGACCCGCCTCGCCTACTTCGATTGTTTCAGCGGCCTCGCGGGCGACATGGCCCTGGGCGCCTTGATCGACCTGGGCCTCGACGTCGACACGCTGCGCGCCGCCCTGCGCACGCTTCCGCTTGAAGGCTGGACGCTCGACTGCGCCGAGACGCGCAAGATGGGCCTGCGCGCGGTCGACGTGAAGATTCGGGTCGGCGGTCGCACCGAAGGGCCCGCGGTGCCGGCCAATCCCAGCGAGACCGAGCCACACGACCACGCGCACCACGAACACGACCATCACCATCACGGCCACGGCCACGACGACGCCCACGCGCATGGCCCGCCCGCCGACCACGACCCGCACGATCACCACCACCACGCGCATTTCCACTACGCCGACATCGTGCGCATCCTCGAAGGCGGCCACCTGCCCGCCCCGGTGGTGCGCCGCGCCTGCGCCGCCTTCGACGCGCTCGCCGAAGCCGAGGGCCGCGTGCACGGCGTGCCCAAAGAGGCCGTGCACTTCCACGAGGTCGGCGCGGTCGACAGCATCCTCGACATCGCCGGCGTCACCTTCGGCCTGTGGAAGCTGGGCATCGACCGCATCGAGAGCGCACCCCCGCCGATCGGCCGCGGCTTCATCCGCTGCGCGCACGGCCGCATGCCGCTGCCCGCGCCCGCCACGCTCGAACTGCTGCGCGGCATGCCCATCGAACCCTGCGCGCTGCGCCGCGAGCTGGTCACGCCCACCGGCGCCGCGTTCATCCGCGCCTGGGCCGAGCGCGTCGGCGACTTCCCCGAGATGGTCGTCGAGGGCGTCGGCTGGGGCGCCGGCGACGCCGACTTCGACGACCGCCCCAACCTGCTGCGCGTCGTACTCGGCCGCGCCGAACCCGCCGAGACCGCCTGCACCGTCATCGAGGCCAACCTCGACGACCTCAACCCCGAGCTCGCCGGCCACCTGCTCGACCGCCTGCTGCACGCCGGCGCGCTCGACGCCTGGTTCGTGCCGGTGCACATGAAAAAGAACCGCCCCGGCATCATCGTGGGCGCGCTCGCCGACCGGGGCCACGCCGCCGCCGTCGAAGAACTGCTGCTCGCCGAGTCGAGCGCCATCGGCCTGCGGCGCTTCCCGGTCACGCGCCACAAACTCGACCGATCCGTTCACGAAGTGGGTACGCCATTTGGCAACGTCTTGATCAAAATCGCCTATCGTGGTGACCAGATCGTCAACATCGCCCCCGAGTACGAAGCCTGCGCCGCCGTGGCCCGCACCGCTGGCGTGCCGCTCAAGACGGTCTACCAGCACGCCATCGCCGCCTGGCTCGACCGGACGCCGCGGTGAGAGCCCACCAGCTCCTGATCGCCGACGACGAGCGATTGCTGCGCGATCTGCTCGAACGGGCCGTGATCGATCAGGGCTGGGCGGCACGCACCGCCGCCGACGGGCACCAGACGATCGACCTCGCGCTCGCCGAGCCGCCCGACGTGCTCATCCTCGACCTGATGATGCCCGAGGTCGACGGCTTCGAGGTGCTGCGCACCCTGCGCGCCGATACCCGCACCGCCGGCGTGCAGATCATCGTGCTCACCGCGCGCGCCGGGCAGGACATCCTCCAGGACGCGCTCGAAGCCGGCGCCGACGACTTCATCCCCAAGCCGTTCCATCTCGGCGAGGTCATGGCCCGGGTCAAAGCCCAGCTCCGCATCGCCGAGTACAAGCGCGCCCTCGAACGTCAGCGCCGCGATGGCCACATTCTGCTCGACATCAGCCATCGCCTGACCAGCCGGCTCGACATCCAGAGCATCTTGCAGGACGTCACCGGCCTCGTCGCCGAGGTGCTGGGCATCGAGCGCTGCTCGGTGGTGCTGGTCGGCAAGGACGAGGTCGGCCGCGTCGTCGCCACCTCGGACGACGCCGGGCTGACCGACCGGCCCATCGACCTCGACGGCTACCCCGAGATCCGCCACGTCATCGGCACGCGCCAGCCGCTGGTCGTCGCCGACATCCGCGTCGACCCGCTCTTCGACCCGGTCAAGGACCGCCTCGCCCGCCTCTCGGTGCGCTCGGCCGCGCTCTTCCCGCTGCTCGAAGGCGAGCATTGCATCGGCGTGCTCTTCCTGCGCTCGACGCGCCGCCTCGCCGACTTCGGCGAACGCGAGCACCAGTTCGGCCAGATCGTCGCCAACGCGACCGCCGTCGCCATCAGCAACGCGCGCCTCTTCCACGAGCTGAAGGCCGAATCGCACCGCATCAGCCACGCCCGCGCCGTCGTCGAGCAGCGCCTGCGCGCGGTCGAACGCTACGAGGACTTCTTCGAAAACTCGGCCGACGGCATGCTGATCACCGACCCCAACGGCCGCGTGCTCTTCCTCAACCGCCAGGCCGAAGCGATCACCGGCCAGGCGCGCGAGACCTTGACCGGGCACGCGCTCGCCCCGCTTGTCGACGAAGCCGGCCAGCCCGCGCTCGCTGCGCTCTTCGAGGGCGCCCGTGCCGGCGACTTCTCCCAGCGCGCCGACCTGCATCTGCGCGACCGCGAGACCATCATCAGCGTCAACGCCGCCCGCGTGCCCGGCGACCCGGCGTTCTGCCTCACGTTGCGCGACGTCACCACCGAGCGCACCCTCGCCGACCAGCTCGCCGAGACCCAGCGCCGCCTCGCCGAGAGCGAGAAGCTGGCGTTGCTCGCCGAGGTCGCCGGCACCACCGCGCACGAGATCAACCAGCCTTTGACCAGCGTGGTCGGCTACGCCCAGATCGCCGCCAGGCGCCTGCCCGAAGACGCCGACCCGCTCTTGCGCAAAGCGGTCAGCACCATCGAGCGCGAAGCCGGCCGCATCGCCGAGATCGTGCGCCGCATCGGCCGAATCACCCGCTACGAGACGCGCCCGTACGTCGGCAGCGCCCGCATCCTCGACCTGCAGGCGGCCGCCGACAACGACCCGGAAGACTGAGCCCCCTCAGGGCGTGGCGAGGCGCTCGATGACCGCGCGCACGTCGGCGGCGGTCACCCCGTCGGCGTCGCGGAACTGCGGGTCGATCTCCAGCACCGCCTCCAAGGCCGCCTTCGCCTTCTGCTCGGTCTCGGCCTGCCGTGGCCCGCCGAGGATGGCCCGCGCCAGCAGATAGCGCAGGATGGCATCGCCGGGCGAGCGGGCGATGGCCGCCGTCAGCGCGCGCTCCGCCGCCTGTGGCCGCCCCAGACTGATGAGCACCCGCGCCCAGGCCCGGGTCAGATCGGCCCGCTCCGGCCAGTGCTGCGCCGCATCGTAGAGCAGCTTCTCGGCGACAAACGTGCGGTCGGCGCGCAGCAGCAACTGCGCCAGCGTCAGCACCAGCGCCGGCTCCATGCGGGCCACATCAAGCCGATCGGGCCGGGTCTCGATGAAGCGCGCGAAGGCCACCGGATCGGTCGCCAGCACCGCCGGGTCGGCATTGGCCGGCACCGCAGCGGGTGGGTGCCAATCGACGAGCCCCTGACGCGGCGGCGCCACCGTCGCGGGGCCGAGCAACGGGTCGAGCGGCGGCGCGGCCAGGGCCGGGGCGCCGATCACAAGGGCGGTCACAACGCAAAGGGCACGCGGGATCGACATGATCCGGCAGTTTTCCATCCACCCCCGCGGTTGACAAGCGCGACGACCCCTGAATACCGTGCCCGGACTGCCGACGCACCCCCCGGTCAGACAGAGGAGGCCGCTGATGCGCCGCGCGTTCCGAGTCTTTTTCAGCGTTCTGCTCCCCCTCACCTGCGCCGCGCCGGCGATCGCGGCGGGCCCCTTCCCCGGCATCGACGTCAAGGATCTCGACCCCGACGAGGTCGGCGATCTGGTCGAGTTCATGAAAGAAGGCGCCTGCCCCTGCGACCCGAAGAAGACCATCCTCGCCTGCATTCAAGAATCTTCCTGCGACAAGGCCACCGACCTCGCGCGCTATGGCATCGACAAGCTGCGCGACGGCATGGGCATCGACCAGGTCCGCGAAGCGGTCGTGCGCCGCTACATGGAAGAGAACGTCCGCTTCAGCTTCGACCTGTCGGGCACCCCGCGCAAAGGCGCCGAAAAGCCGGTCGTGACCATCATCGAGTTTGCCGACTTCGAATGCCCGCATTGCGCGGCCATGCGCGGCATCCTCGAAGAGGTGGTCAAGGCCTTCCCCGGCCAGGTCGCCGTCTACTTCAAGCAGTTCCCGCTCAGCCAGCACACCTGGTCGCACCACGCCGCGCGCGCCGCGCTTGCCGCCGGCCGCCAGGACCGCTTCTGGCAGATGCACGACCTCTTGTTCATCAACCAGTTCAGCTTGAGCGAAGAGCGCTTCGTCGAGTTCGCCACCGAGCTGGGCCTCAACATCGAGCGCTTCAAGACCGACATGGAAGACAGCGCGCTCTACAGCCAGATCGAGCGCGACAAACAAGAGGCCATGCGCTCGAACCTGACCGGCACGCCCACGCTCTACATCAACGGGCGCCTCTACCTCGACGACAAGGACGCGGGCCCGATCAAGGCCTACGTCCAGCGCATGATCGACGCCGAGACCAAAGCCGCGCCGGCCAAAGAGCCGGTCAAGGCCCCTGCGCCAGCCCCGAAACCCAGTCGATAAGCAGACGGCGCTCGGCGTCATCGAGCGTCTTTGGCTGCCCCCGCACCCCCGGATAGTCGACCAGCACGCGCTGGATGAGATAGCTGCGCAGCGGCCGGCCGGGCCGCACCAGGATCCGCCCGGGCTGACGCTGGCTCTCGACATTGATCAAGCCCGCTGGCGTCAGGGGTGGGAACGCCGCTGGCTCCGGCCCATGGCATCCGCATCGCGCCGCCAGAACGGGCGCGACCTCGTCATCAAAGTCGACCGGCGCCGGAGCGCCCACCGGGGGGTCAACCGCCAGACCCGCGATGAAGTGCAGCGTGAGATCCGATTCCAGCACCGCGCCATCAAAGCCGCGCAGCCCATCGCGCGCCACCGTCAGCACGTAGCCGATGCCGGGGCGCAGCTCAAACTGGGGGCTGATCACCAGGGCCCGGTCGACGGGGTCATAGGCCACGTCGACGCCGACGCCGACATCGCCTGAGACCAGACCCACCATGACCGCGCCCGAGACATCGGGATCGAGGTAGCGATCGAACCGCACCCGAAGGGCTCGATCTGCGGGGTGCTCGGCAGCTTCGACCGGCTCTGTGGCCAGCACCGTCAGGGTGGCATCGTCGGCAACGGGCGCGCAGGCGTGCGCGAGAAGGGCGAAAAGTGGCGCCGCCCAACGCTTGCGTGCTCGCTGTTGACAACGCGATCGCCATCGAATAGCGTCGCCGCAACCAAGAGCCTCTTGTGCCGATTCCGCGCACGCTTCTTTGGACACTTCCCTTCGGGTGAGAGTCATGCACGCTACTCGCAATTTTCTTTTCGCGATCACCATCGGCGGGGCCTCGCTCCTTGCTGCCGGCTGTGGCCCAACCTACCCCAAGTGCGAGAATGACGGGCACTGCGCCGACAAGGGAGAGTACTG
This sequence comes from Myxococcales bacterium, assembly GCA_020430675.1. Next base: position 22,758 of record JAGQJJ010000003.1, on the reverse strand, counting down.
CCTCAACGGTACGTGCGCCCAGTGTCGCGACAACAGCCATTGCGATGGCGCCGGCATGCAGTGCGTCGGTGGCCGTTGCCAGCGCGACCCCAACTACTGCGATGACGCCAACGCCTGCCCCGCGGGTCGTTGGTGCCGCAACAACCAGTGCTCGGCCGACTGCAACGATGGCGACTGCCAGGCCGGCCAGTACTGCGACCCGACCTCGCGCCGTTGCACCGCCAAGCCCGAGTGCGGCGAGTTCTCCGACAACCCCGCCTGCCCCGATGGTCAGGAATGTGTCGGTGGCACCTGCCAGGCCAAGGTCAACCAGTGCGGTGGCGACCCGGTGCTCTTCGACTTCGACAAGTCGAACATCCGCCGCGATCAGCGGGGCAAGCTCGACGCGGTCGCCGCCTGCATGCAGGATCCGAACGCCGCCGCGCTGCTCATCGAAGGCCACTGCGACGAGCGTGGCACCGAAGAGTACAACCTGGCGCTCGGCGAGCGCCGCGCCGAGGCCTCGAAGCGCTACCTTGAGGCCAAGGGCGTCTCGGCTGGCCGCCTGAACACCCGCAGCATGGGTGAGTCGTACCCGGTCGACTCGGGCAGCAACGAGAAGGCGTGGGCCAAGAACCGCCGGACCGAGTTCAAGTCGAACTGACAAGGCCGGAGGCCCACGGCCTCCCGCTGCGCCTGCCCCGCCGAAAGCCCATGCCGTTGCGCCTCGCCTTCTTCTGCCTGCTCTTGCCCCTCAGCGGCTGTGTCACCTACTGGCGCGGCCAGGAGATCGACGCCGAGCTGAAGGCTCTGCAAGGCCAGATCGAGCAGATCAACGAAGACGGCCGCACCCACCGCCAGAAGCGTGATGAGCAGTTCGCCGCCATCGAAGCCCGCATCGGCTCGATGGAGGCCAGCCTCAAGGACGCCATCGACCGGCTGCGCACCAACAGCGCCGACAGCGGGCTTGAGATCGAGAAGCTTCGTGAAGAGCTGGCCAGCCTGAAGGGCCAGCTTGAGACCTACAAGCACGAAGCAGCGCAGCAGCCCGATGATGGCCTGCCCACCATCGACGCCGTCGCGGGCGCGCCGCCACTGCCCGAGACGGCCGCCGAGCTGTACCGCTACGGCTACGAGCGCAAGGGCGCGGCCGACTGCGCCGAAGCCATCCGCGCCTTCGTGCATCTGGCGCGCAAGTTCCCCAAATACGATCGCGCCGACAACGGCCTGGCCCTGGCGGCTGAGTGCCAGTACGCCCAGCAGGACTACACCGGGTCGCTGCGCACGCTGAAGCTGATCACCGACGACTACCCCAAGGGCGACAAGGTCGACGACGCGCTGGTGCTCATGCACGACAACTTCGTCGCGCTGGGCCAGTGCAAGCAGGGCCTGTTGTTCCTGGAGTCGATGATCAACGACCACCCCACCTCGAATCGCATCGACGAAGCCCGCCGCAAGCTGCGCGAGACCAAGCGCACCTGCAAATAAGCGCGCAAGCGCCCGGCGAGGCGCGCCGCAAAGACGTCGACCTTTCACGGTCATCGAAGTGCTGAGGCGCCGGCTTCGGGTCACGCCGGGCCACGAATTTTCGAGGCAGCAGGCCGGGATTGGCGCATCCCCCCGGGTCGCAAGGGGCTCAAATCACCGCGCCGCCACGGTTTTTCATCATCCTGGTCTGTCATCATCTCGACAATTCGAGGCGATGTGATCGAAGCGTGGCCTTTGGTCGGCGGCCTTTGGCACCATCTGAACACCACGTACGTTGCCGCGGAGGGGTTCCATGAAGCCGAGACACCTGTACATGCTCACCTGCGTCTTTGCGCTCTGGCTTTTGCACGGGTGCGATCCGACGGAGGACGACGCCGACGGTGGCACGCCGCCGAGCGCCGATGGGCAGATCGGAGGCGAGGGCGAGGGCGAGGGCGAGGGCGAGGGCGAGGGCGAGGGCGAAGGCGAAGGCGAGGGCGAGGGCGAGGGCGAGGGCGAAGGCGAGGGCGAGGGCGAAGGCGAGGGCGAGGGCGAAGGCGAAGGCGAGGGCGAGGGCGAGGGCGAAGGCGAAGGCGAGGGCGAGGGCGAAGGCGAAGGCGAAGGCGAAGGCGAGGGCGAGTGCCACGCCATGCCAACCGTCGACCCGGCCGACCCCCTCGCGGCGCGATACGAGGGACAGGGCGCCGACAACGCCTGCCGGACCGATGACGACTGCATGCGGAGCGGGTGCAGCGGCGAGGTCTGCGCGGCGGAAGACGTCGCCTCGACCTGCGAGGTGGTGCCCCTGCCCCGTGGTGATTGTGGCTGCGTCGAAAATGTCTGCATCTGGCATGTGATGGACTGTGGCTGCCCCGATGCCGACGGCGACGGGGTATGTGACGCGGATGATCACGAATGCAACGCCGATGGCACCCCCCTCGCGTGCCGGCGCGTCGCCCCCAACTGCCCGGAAGGCACCGTGCCCGAGGTGCGCGAGGGCTGTTACACGGACCGCTGCGTCGACTGGGCGGGGTGCGGCGGCCCGCCGCCGGCCATGTGTGGCGGCATCGCCGGCATTCCTTGCCCCGATGGCCAGCGCTGCATGGATGATCCCAGCGATGACTGCGACCCGGCCAACGGCGGCGCCGACTGCTCGGGCATCTGCGTCGACGCGCCGGGCGCCTGCGCGCCGGTGCGAGACGGCGAGTATGGCCTCTGCGAAGCGGTGCTGGGCTATGGCGTGCTCGCAGCGACCGGCGCCTGCGGTGCGGTCTCGGGCTGCGGCTGCGACGAGACCTGCCGCGGCCGCGTCTTTGACACCCTCGAAGCCTGCGCGCGCGCCTGCGGCGTGGCGCCGTGCCCCGACGCCGATGGCGACGGGCGCTGCGATGCCGAGGATGGCGAGTGCAACGCCGATGGCGTGCCGCTCATGTGCCGCCGCGTCGCGCCCCCCTGCCGCGAGGGCACGGTGCCCGAGGTGCGCAACGGCTGCTATACCGACCGCTGCGTGACCTGGGCCGAGTGCGGCAACGACGTGCCGCCGCAGATGTGCGGCGGCTTCGCCGGCCTGCCCTGCCCCGAGGGGCAGCAGTGCGTCGACGACCCCAGCGATGACTGCAACCCCGACCGCGGCGGCGCCGATTGCCCCGGCATCTGCATCGACGCGCCGCCTCAGCAATGCGGCGGGCTCGGTGGCCTGCCATGCCCCGCCGGCCAGGAATGCGTTGACGATCCCACCGATGACTGCGACCCGAATCGCAGCGCCGATTGCATCGGTATCTGCGTCGACATGCCCGTCCAGCCGATGTGCGGTGGCATCGCCGGGATCCCTTGCCCCGACGGCCAGCGATGCGTCGACGATCCGCGCGACGACTGCGACCCCGAACAGGGCGGCGACGACTGCGCGGGCATCTGCGTCGACGCGCCCCCGCCCCAGCAGATGTGTGGCGGCTTCGCCGGCCTGCCCTGCCCCGAAGGCCAGCAGTGCATTGACGATCCCACCGATGACTGCAACCCCGCCCGCGGCGGCGCCGATTGCCCCGGCGTCTGCATCGACGGCCCCCCGCCCCAGCAGATGTGCGGCGGCTTTGCCGGCCTGCCCTGCCCCGAAGGTCAGCAATGCGTCGATGATCCCACCGATGACTGCGACCCCGCCCGCGGCGGCGCCGATTGCCCCGGCGTCTGCGTCGACGCGCCCCCGCCCCAGCAGATGTGCGGCGGCTTTGCCAACCTGCCCTGCCCCGATGGCCAGCAATGCGTCGATGATCCCACCGATGACTGCGACCCCGCCCGCGGCGGCGCCGATTGTCCCGGCGTCTGCGTCGATGCGCCCCGTCAGATGTGCGGCGGCTTCGCCGGCCTGCCCTGCCCCGAGGGTCAGATCTGCGTGGATGATCCCACCGACGACTGCGATCCGATGGCGGGTGGGGCCGATTGCAGCGGCGTCTGCATCGACGCGCCGGCGGCCTGCGACCCGATTCTGCCCGGCGAGTTCGGCCTGTGTCGCCTGGTGCTGGGCTGGGGCATCAGCGCCGCGACGGGCGCGTGCTCGGTGATCTCGGGCTGCGCCTGCGACGAGCGCTGCCGCGGGCGCGTCTTCGACACCGAAGCGGCCTGCCTGCGGGCGTGCGCCGGCGAGTGCCGCGACACCGATGGTGATGGCATCTGCGATGCCGTCGACAGCGAGTGCAACGCCGATGGCGGGCCCGCGCTGTGCGAGCGGGCGACGCCGGCTTGCGAGGCGGGCACCGTGCCCGAGGTGCGCAACGGCTGCTACACCGGCCGCTGCGTGACCTGGGCCGCTTGCGGCGCCGATGAGCCGCCCCAGGTGTGCGGCGGCTTTGCCGGCCTGCCCTGTCCCGAGGGCCAGATCTGCGTCGACGCGCCCAACGATGGCTGCGACCCGGCCAACGGCGGCGCCGATTGCCCCGGTATCTGCGTCGATGCGCCGGCCTGCATCGACTCGGACGGCGATGGGCGCTGCAACGCCGATGATCCCGACTGCAACGCTGATGGCAGCCCGCTGCTCTGCCGGCAGGCGCCCCCGCCCTGCCCGGCCGGCACGGTGCCCGAGGTGATCCAGAGCTGCTACTCGGGCCGGTGCGTGTCGTGGGACCAGTGTGGGCAGGTCGACCCGCCCGTTCAGGCCTGCGGCGGCTTTGCCGGCCTGCCCTGCCCCGCGGGCATGGTCTGCGTGGATGACCCCACTGATGACTGCGACCCGGCCCGCGGCGGCGCCGATTGCATCGGCATCTGCGTCGGCCGCTGAGCGGCCCGCCCCGTGGCGCTGAGCGCGCTCAATCGTCGCTCAGCGTCACCTGCCATCCCCCTTCGGCCAGCCGATTCAGCAGCCCGCTGCCCAACGCCGTGGCAGGCGTGAGCACGCCGGCGCGCTTGGGCAGGGCGCTGCGATCGCCGGCCAGCATCAGCGCCGCTTCGCCGAGGATCTGCACCGTGACGCGGTTGCCCGGATCGCCCTCGGCGTGCAACATCAAACGCGCCCGATGTCCGTCTTCGCCTTCGCCGACGAGCCGGACGCGCACAAAGCCGCCGTCCATGGTGGCCTCGGAAGGGCCTGAACCCGGCGCAGGCGCCAGACGCTCAAGCAGACGGCGCGTGGGCGCAAACCGGACCAAGGGCTCGAACGCAAACTGCCCCGCCGCGACGGCGGTCGCGACGACGGCGCCGCGGACCCCTCGGCCCGCGTCGAGGTACTCGGCGTAGCGGAAATTCGGGCCATGGCCACGCCCCTCGGCCGACAACAGCGCCGCGCTGCGGCGGACCACCCGGCTATTGATGGGCCCCATGAAAAACGGCGCGAGCCAGCCACGCCGCGCCGAATCGTATTTCGGGGCCCGAGGGTCGATGTTGCCGCTGCGCAGCGCGTCGCCCTGCTGGTCGGGCGGATTGAGCAGCAGGGGGTCGTTCACCTCGTCCAGCCAGCCCATCTCGGCCATGGTCATCACCGTGGCGAACGTGCCACCGTTGAGGCCGCCGCGGCCCGAGAACGCGGCGGTGACCCGCCGGACCGGTGCGTGGCCGCCCTGGCGCAAATGCTCGACCAGGCGCAGCGTGCCCAGGTCGGAGGGCACGGAGTCGAAGCCGCAGAACGGGATGATGCGCGTGCCATCGGCCGCGGCCCGCGCGTGATGGCGGGCGATGACGCGCTTGATGAAAGGCGTCTCGCCGGTGATGTCGAGGTAGTCGACCCGCCGTCGCACGCAGGCGTCGATCAGCCGGTCGCCGTAGCGCGCAAACGGGCCGGCGGTGGTCGCCACGATGCGCGTCCGCTTGCACAGCGCGTCGAGCGCCAGGTCGTCGGTGCCGTCGGCGACCACCCACGCGGCGGGTTTCAGCGCGTCGGCCAGCGCGACGAGGCGGTCACGGTTGCGCCCCGCGATGGCCCAACGCAGGCCGGGCGGGGCGTGACGGGCGAACCACGCCGCGGTCTGCCGGCCGGTGAAGCCGGTCGCGCCATAGATGATCACGTCGAATTCGGTGGCCATGACATCCTCCGCGCGGTTGGCGGGAGGTCGATGCGCGGCAGTGCCCGACGGATGCGCCTTTGCTCAGCGCCGCGCGCGGCTGCTCATCGACTCGCGGAAGGTCTTGACCACGGCGGGCGCATTGTCGCGATGCGTGCCGATCGCCGCCTTGAGCAGATCGAGCGGCTGCGCGATCAACTGCGCCTGCTCCTCGGGCAGCGCGTCGAGCCGCGGCTCAAGCTCCGCCCAGGGGTTGGTCTGCAGCAGCTCTTGCAGCAGCGTATAGGTCAGGTCGTAGTCGGGCAGCGTATCCATGGCCATCAGGTAATAGGCCAGGGCGATGCTGGGCTGACGCATGCCATAGACGTGAATCTCGCCCATGGTCAGCATATAGGTGACCGCCATCTCGGGACGCCCGGGTCGGCGCCGCATATGGGCGATGAGGCCAAAGCACGTCTGGATCGCGTCTTCCCAGTTCTCCAGCTCAAGATCGAGCTTGAGCTGCTTGTCGAGCAGCTTGGGCTCGTCGCCCAGATACTGGCGGGCTTCGACGTAGCAAGGGCGGGCGGCTTTGGGCGCCGAGAGCTTGCGCCAGTGGATGTCGCCGAGCTGCTGCCATGTCTGGCCGGCGGCCTTGCCCTCTTCGTGGTGCGTCAGGCGTTCGAGCCAGGTGACCACCTCGGGCCAGTTGCCAGCGACGCTGGCCAGCGCGACCGCGGCACGCAGCGACGGCGCATGGTCGGGATCACCCTCCAGCGCCTCATTGATGAGCTGCATCGCCTGAGCGCGCCCGGTCGGTCGGATGGCCTCAAGCACCGGCCGCGCGCTCGGATCGCCTTCGAGCTGTTTGTCGAGCTGCCGCAGCACGGCTTCCTGGGTCTCACCCGCCCCCAGGCTCTTGCGCACGGCCTCCAGATCATCGAGGGCCGCCCGCCGCAGACAGACCACCGCCATGCGGTGTTGCAACGGGGCGAGCAGCGTGGGCTCGTAGCGCGTGCGGATCGCGTCGAGGAGGAGGCCGAGGTCGTCGAAAACCGCCTCCCATGCCTGCATGTCCAACCGTCGTGCGTCCATGGCGGGCAGTCTAGCACCCTCGTGGGCAGAGACGAACTTATCGTTGCGCCCGCGCGCTCCATTTTGCGCGCGGCGCCGCACGGGCTGGTATCTTGCCACCGCTCTCTGGCATGATGCGCGGTCGCGGTCGAGCAGAGAAGGGGAAGCGATGGACTTCACCGCCCAGATGAACGCCCTCGGCGCGCGCATTCGCCGCGCTTCGCGCCTGCTGGCCAAGGCCCCGGCCCGCAAGCGCGAGCTGGCGGTGCTGCGCATGGCCGACGGGCTTGAAGCGCACGCCCTGCAATTGATGACGGCCAACGCGGCCGATCTGGCGGCGGCCGACGAGAAGGGCATCAGCGGCGCGCTGCGCGATCGGCTGGTGCTCACCGAGGCCCGGATCGCCCAGATGAGCAAGGGGCTGCGCGAAGTGGCGGCGCTGCCCGATCCGGTCGGCCAGGTCACCGATGAGCGCGTGCGGCCCAACGGCCTGCGCGTGGCCCAGATGCGCATTCCGCTGGGCGTGATCGGCATCATCTACGAGTCGCGGCCAAACGTGACCGCCGACGCTGCCGGGCTCTGCATCCGCAGCGGCAACGCGGCCTTCCTGCGTGGCGGCAGCGAGGCGCGGTTCAGCAATGAGGCCATCCTCGACGTGCTGCGCACCGCGCTCGAAGACGTTGGCCTGCCCGCCGATGCGCTCCTGGCGCCGCCGTCGCCCGACCGCGGCTTCATCCTGCCCATGCTGCAAGCCGAGCAGTTCATCGATGTGATCATCCCGCGCGGCGGCGAGAGCCTCATCCGCTACGTGGCCGAGCATTCGCGCATCCCGGTGATCAAGCACTACAAGGGCGTCTGCCACGTCTTCGTCGACGCGGCGGCCGATCTGGGCAAGGCGCTCGACATCGCCTACAACGCCAAGGTGCAGCGGCCGGGCGTCTGCAACGCCATGGAGACGCTGCTGGTGCACCGCGATGTGGCGGCGAAGTTCCTGCCCGATCTGGCGGCGCACCTCGCCGACGCCGGCGTCGAGATTCGCGGATGCCCCATCACCCGCGGTTATCTGCCCAAGGTGCGCCCGGCGACCGAAGAGGACTACCACGCCGAGTTCCTCGACCTGATCCTCGCCATCCGCGTCGTCGACGACCTCGACGCGGCGATCGCGCATATCGAGACCTACGGCTCCGACCATACCGAGGCGATCGTCAGCGAGAACTACACCGCGGTGCAGCGCTTCCTCGAAGAGGTCAACAGCAGCGTGGTCATCGCCAACGCCTCGACCCGATTCGCCGACGGGGGCCAGATGGGCCTCGGCGCCGAGATCGGCATCAGCACGACAAAACTGCACGCCTATGGCCCGATGGGCGTGGTGGATCTGACCACCCGGAAGTACATCATCCGGGGTTCGGGCCAGGTCAGGAGCTGAATGGAACCGCTGGAACTCGCCCGTTATCTGGCCGCTTTGGCGCGCGACAAGAAGGGCTTCGATCTGCTGGTGCTCGATGTGGAGGCCCTGGTCGGCTACACGTCGTACTTCGTCTTGTGCAGCGCGCGCAGCGAGCGACAGGTGCAGGCCATCGCCGACCACCTGGTGCGTACCGCCCGCACCGACCGCCGCGTGCGTCCGCTGGGCACTGAAGGCCTCGGCGGCCGGGCGCGCTGGGCGCTGCTCGACTACGGCGACGTGGTGGTGCACGTCTTCCACGAGGAAGAGCGCGACTTCTACGACCTCGAGGGGCTCTGGCAGGACGCGCCGCGCGTGTCGTTGCCCGCAGCCGAACCGGCGGCCAAAGCGGCGACGTGAAGCTGCACGTCATCGCGGTCGGTCGCCTCAAAGCCGAGTTCGCCCGCACCGGATGCGCCGATTTTTTCGGCCGCGTCGGCCACCACTTCAGCCTGCAACTGCATGAGGTGCGCGACGCCCATCGGCGCGGCGGACAGGCGGCCCGCTGGAAGGCGGCCGAGGCCGAAGCCCTGCGCGCGGCGGTGCCGGCGGGGGCCCGGGTGGTGGCGCTCGACGAACGCGGCCGGCAATGGAGCAGCCGCGGATTCGCCGAGTGGCTGGGACGGCAGCGGGACGAAGGCGCCGCGGCGGTGGCGTTCGTGATCGGCGGCCCCGACGGCCTCGACCCCACGCTGCGAGATTCGGCTGACGAGGTCTGGGCGCTGGGCAAGTTGACGATGAGCCATGAGCTGGCCCGGCTGGTGCTCGCCGAGCAGCTCTATCGCGCGGCGGCCATCCTCGACGGCCTGCCTTATCACCGCGATTAGGCCCCGGGCACCGGCTGCCATTCGCCGAGCGGGTCGACCCGGCGGTACTCCAGCGGCTTGACGCCGCGGAAGGCACAGAGTTGGTGGAAGTGCTTCCAGAGCAGGTCGCGATCGGTATGCGGCGCCACTTCGAGCAGGATGTTGTGCTGCTCGGGCGCCTCCATCCACATCTGCAGCGTCAGGCGTTCTTCTTCGTCGCGGTAGATGCGCCCCCGGTAATCGCCCATGCGATTGCGGAACTGCACGCGGAACATGTATCGCTCGATTCTCGATTCCATGGTGCTGCTGCCTGTCGGTTCACTCCGAAGTCGCACAGGCAATCGACAGACGCAAGTGCGGAGGCGGAATGAGCCGAAAACCCGCCGAGAAGAAGGGCGGCGCCAAACCGAGCACGAAGAAGCGCGCGGCGACCGCCAAATCGGCGCCGCCGCCGCGCAAGGCGCCGCTGGCCTGGCGGCTGTTCAAGCTGGGGCTGAAGCTGGGCCTGGTGCTGGCGCTGCTCGGCGGCGCAACGCTGGTCGGCGGCTATTGGTACTACGCCCAGGGCCTGCCCGACCTGCGCAAGCTCGATGATTACCGCCCGCCGCAGGTCAGCCGCGTGCTCGCCGCCGATGGCACGGTCATCGCCGAGCTGTACGACGAACGGCGCACCGTGGTCGACCGCGCCCAGATTCCCGACCTGCTGGTGCACGCGGTGCTCTCGGCCGAAGACGCCGACTTCTATCGCCACGAGGGCCTCGACTACACCGGCATGCTGCGCGCGCTCTACAACAGCCTGCGCGCCGGCCGCCTGACGGGCAGCGGCAGCACCATCACCCAGCAGACGGTCAAGAACCTGTTGCTCTCGCAGGAGCGCAGCTTCGACCGCAAGGCCAAGGAGCTCATCCTGGCTCGGCGCCTGGACGCGCATTTGAGCAAGGACGACATCCTCACCATCTATCTCAACGCCATCTATCTGGGCCATGGCCGCTACGGCATGCACGAGGCGGCGCGGTATTACTTCGGCCACGAGAAGCTCGCTGACCTCACGCTGCCCGAGGCGGCCACGCTTGCGGGACTGATCCAGTCGCCCGAGCGCATCTCGCCGCGCAAGCACCCCGACAAAGCCCGCGACCGGCGCGCCTTCGTGCTGCGCATGATGGTGAAGAACGGCTACATCACCGAGGCCGAAGAGAAGGCCGCCGAGGCGTCGCCGATGGCGGTCGCCGAGCCGCCGCGGGCCTATGTGGCCGACGCGGGCTGGTTCGCTGACGCCGTGCGCGCCGAGTTGGTGGCGCAGCTCGGCGAAGAGGCGGTGCGCACCGGTGGCTTGCGCGTGCACACCACCCTCGACATGGCGCGGCAGCGAGCGGCGGTCGACGCGCTGCGCGGTGGGCTGCGGGCCCTCGACGCGCGGCAGAAGTTCGGCGCGCCGCTGGCTCGGGTGCCCGCGGCCAAGGCCGAAGCGTGGCGCGCCAGGCGCAAGAAGGCGCTCAAAGACGCGCCGCCGGCCCCCGGCGAGCCGGTGCAGGGCCGGGTGACCGCGGTCGACGATGGCGCGCTGATCGTCGAGTTGGGCGTCGGCGAAGCGCGGGTGTCAGCCAGCGCGGTCGCGCGCTTTGCCGGCGAAGATGGCGCCGCGCCCTACGCGGTGGGCGATGTGCTCACCGTCGCCGTGCGGGCCGACGGGCCGCACCACCCCGACCGCATGAAAGCCACGCTGGTCGGCGCGCCGCAGGGCGCGGTGGTCGTGCTCGACCCACAGACGCGCGACGTGCTGGCGCTGGTCGGCGGCGATGATTACCGCCAGGGCCCGTTCGACCGCACCCACGCCGCGCGCCAGCCGGGCAGCGCCTTCAAGTCTTTTGTGTGGGGCGCGGCCATCGACAGCCGCCGCTACACCGCCGCCTCGACCATGATCGACGCGCCCGAGACGCTGCGGGTGCACCAGGGCAAGTTCTGGCAGCCCAAGAACTACACGCGAAAATTTCGCGGCCCCATCTCGTTGCGCAACGCGCTGGCCCAATCGATCAACAGCGTCGCGGTCGCGCTGACCGATGACCTGGGCGTGCCGGCGGTGCATGCCTTCGCCCGCGCGGCCGGCATCGAGTCGCCGCTGGCCGATGGCCCGGCGGTGGCGCTGGGCGCGAGTGAGGTCAAACCCATCGAACTGGCCAACGCCTACGCCACGCTGGCCGCGGGCGGGCGCTTCGGCGAGCCGCGGCTGATCACCCGCGTCGAAGGGCCGCAGGGGCCGATCGCGCTGCCCGAGCTGCCGCTGGAGCCCCGGATCGACCCCGCGGTGGCCTTTGTCATGCGCTCGCTGCTGCGCACGGTGGTCACCGACGGCACCGCAAAGTCGCTCTCCGACCTGCCGCGGCCGCTGGCGGGCAAGACCGGCACCAGCAACGAAGCGCGCGACGCCTGGTTCGTGGGCCTGCTGCCCGAGGTGGTCATCGCCGTCTGGGTCGGTTTCGACACGCCGAAATCGCTCGGCCGCAAGGAGTCGGGCGGCCACACCGCCGCGCCGGTGGCCAAGGCCTATTTGGCGGCGGTCGAAAAGACGGGGCCCGACTGGCCGCCGCCGCCCGACGGCGTCGAGCTGCGCCGCATCGCCGACGAACGGCATCTGGCGGCCGACGATGAGGGTCGCGAAGAGGTCTTCCTCACCGGTACCGCGCCGACCGAGATGGCGCCGGCCGCGGGCGAGGTCGACGCGCGGCGCTTCATGTTCGAGGAGGTCGGCGCGCTCGATGGCCCGGCGGTCGCGGTGCCGTCGATCGACGTCGCGCCGCTGCCGCCGACGCTTCGCCCGATCGCGCCCGCGCCGGCCGAGCCCGCCGAAGACCCGCTGGGTGACGCGCCGCGCGGGCTCGATCCCATTGCCCCGGCGCCGTCGCCGGCCGACGACGAGGATCTGCCGCCTTGAACCCCGGTCTGACGACCTCGCCGCGAATCGCGGTCATCGGCGCGGGCGCCCGCGGCGAACGAATGGCAGCATTTTTTGCCGGCCGCGGCGCGCTCGTGGGCATCTGCGACCTCGATCCCACGCGCCGCGCCGTCGCCAACGCGCACGGCGTGCCCGCGTGGGCCGATCTGCTCGCGGTGCTCGCCGACGACGCGGTCGATACCCTCGCCTTCGCCACCCCGCCGGGCACCCAAGGCGCGATGGCGCTGACCGCGTTGCAGGCCGATCGCAACGTGCTCCTGAGCGGCGACACGCTCGACCCGGCCGAGGTCCGCGCGCTGCGCGCGGCGCAGGGTGGGCGCGTGGTGCGCTTGATCGACGGCTGGCGCGCGCACCCGGCGGCTGAACGCCTGACCGCCTGGGTCGCCGACGGCAAGCTGGGCACCATTCAGCTCGTGACCGCCGAGCGTTTCGCCTCGGTCGGCGGCCCGCCGGTTGCGGTCGCGCATCTGGGCATCGCGCTGCGCCTCTTCGGAGCCCGGCCGGAGCGCGTGCACGCCGAAGGCGCGGCCCTGCGCGGCATCGAAGCGATCGACTGGTGCCACGCGCACCTTCGCTTCGCCAACGGTGGCCGGGCAACCCTGCACCGCAGCGCGCTGCATCCGACCACGGCCGACCAACTCGTGGTGATCGGCAGCCTGGCTGCGGCCCGGCTGGACTTGAGCGCGCCGCCATCGACCGCGCTGACCCGGTGGTCGACGCCCGACGCCGCGACCGTTGCCGAGATCGCCGATGACCACCCGCTCGACCGCGCCTGCGCCGCGGCGCTCGACGGCCTGCGCACCGGAGTCAGCGACCTGGACGACGCGCTTCGGACGCTGGAGGTGATGGCGATGATCCGCCAGTCGCTCGACACCGGCGGCCCGGTGACCGCCGCCGCGCCCGCCGCCGCCCCGGGCCTGCACCCCACCGTGCAGGTCGATGGCCCGGTCGAGATCGGCCCCGGCACCCGCGTCTGGCATTTCAGCAAGCTGCTCGGCCCCGTCCGCATCGGCGCGCGCTGCACCCTGGGCCAGAACGTGGTCGTCGAGCGCGACGTGCACATCGGCGACAACGTGAAGATCCAGAACAACGTCTCGGTGTACTCGGGCGTCATCCTCGAAGACGACGTATTCTGCGGCCCCTCGATGGTCTTCACCAACGTCGGCACCCCGCGCAGCCACCTGCCGCGCCGGGGGCAATACCAGGTCACCCGCGTCCGCCGCGGCGCCAGCATCGGCGCCAACGCCACGGTCATCTGCGGCCACACCCTCGGGCGCTATTGCTTCATCGGCGCCGGCGCCGTCGTCACCCGCGACGTGCCCGATTTTGGGCTGGTCTACGGCAATCCGGCCCGCTTGCACGGCTTTGCCTGCTATTGTGGGGCGCGCCTGCCCCTGGGCGTCGACCCCGCGGGCGAAGAGAGCGCCGCCTGCCCCGAATGCGGGCGCGGCTACGAACGGCGGGGCCACGCCGTTTCGATGTACGAGGAGGACGAATGAGCGTCTTCGATCAGCTCCGCAGCGTCGGACGCTTCGCCCGCGACGCCAGCCGGACGGCCGCCGAAGCGGCCATGCAGAACCCCAACGTCCGCCGCCGCGTCGAAGAGGCCCGCACCGCCTACGAAGAGATGCGCGGCGTCGTCGAAGAGCGGCTCGAAGCGCTCGAACGCGACCTGCTCAACTGGATCAATCAGGCCCAGGCCCAGGCCCAACGGGCGCAACGCCAGCTCGATCGCGCCCGCGCCGCGGACGTCTACTACAAGACCCTGGGCATCTCCGCGGGCGCCGACCTCGACGCGGTCAAAGCCGCATGGCGGGCCAAGATGCGCGAACATCACCCCGACCGTTTCGCCCACGACCCCGACGCCGAAGCCCGGGCCCACGCCCACGCCCAAGAGATCAACCGCGCCTATCAGGAGCTCACTGCGCTGCTGACCGGGCGGGAGAGCCGTCGGGCGTCCTGACCGCCTCGTCCTCATCGGCGGGCGTGCCGCTCAACTCGAAGTGCTCCAGATGAAAATCGGTCCGCGCTTCGATCACCAGGCGCTTGTCGAGCCGCGCCTCCAGCTCGGCCATCATCGAGCGCTCTTCGGTCTCGAGCGTCTCGGCCACCCGCGGGTGCGCCGCCACGCAGACCTGTGGCTCATCATCCATCACCTCGGCCTCGCGCAGCGCCGCCCGGTAGATCTCATGCGCCACGGTCGTCCGGCTCTTGAGCAGCCCGGTGCCATCGCAATAGAAGCAGGGCTCCGACATCGACCGTGACAGCGACTCGCGCACCCGCTTGCGGGTCATCTCGACCAGCCCCAGATCGCTGATCTTGAGGATGTTGGTCTTGGCCCGATCGCGCTGCAGGGCGTCGCTGAACTCGGTGAACACCCGGTTGCGGTTGGCCTCTTTGTCCATGTCGATGAAGTCGATGATGATGATGCCGCCGATATTGCGCAGCCGAAGCTGGTGCACGATCTCGTGGATGGCTTCGAGGTTGGTGCGCAGGATGGTGTCTTCCAGGTTGCGCCGCCCCACATACCGCCCGGTGTTGATGTCGATCGCGCAGAGCGCCTCGGTCTGATCGATGATCAGATAGCCCCCGCTTGGCAGCCAGACCTTGCGCCCCAATGCCCGGTTCAGCTCAACCTCAACCCCGAACGCATCGAAGATCGGATCCTTGCCCTCATACCGGCGCACCCGGTCCATATAACGCGGCATGAAGCGGCGCATGAATCTGACCAATCGGTCATGGTCTGCTTCGTCGTCGATGTAGATGGCCTCCAACTCGGGCGTCACCAGATCGCGCGCCGTGCGCAGCACCAGATCGAGGTCTTCGTACAGCGTCACCGGGGCCGGCCCGCTCTCGGTGCGGGTCAGAATGTCGTTCCAGACCTGCCGCAAGAAGTCGAGGTCGGCCCGCAGCTCATCGGGGCTGCGCCCCTCGGCCGCCGTGCGCGCGACGAAGCCGCCGCCCTGCGGCACCAGCTCTTCGAGGATCTCCTTGAGCCGCCGCCGCTCCTCCTCTTCGGCGATGCGCCGGCTGATGCCCACATGATCGACGGTGGGCATATAGACCAGATGCCGCCCGGCGATGCTGACATGGCTGGTCACCCGCGCGCCTTTGGTGCCGAGCGGCTCCTTGGCCACCTGCACCATGATCTCCTGCCCCTCGTTGAGCAGGCTCTGGATCGGCCGATTGAAGGTATCGAGCCGGGCCTCCGAGAGCGTCGACGTGGCCGCGTCGCGGGTGCCGAGCAGGCTGCGGCGCGGATCGACCACATCGGCCACGTACAGAAACGCCGCGCGCTCCAGGCCGATGTCGACAAACGCCGCCTGCATGCCCGGCAGCACGCGGGTGACGCGGCCTTTGTACAGGTTGCCCACCAGGCTCGCGTCCTTGCGGCGCTCGACGAAGATCTCGACCACGCGGCCTTCTTCGAGCACCCCGACGCGGATTTCGTGGGGAGAACAGTTCATTACGAGAGAATTCGCCATGGCGCCATGGTGACCGAAGCGCGGTCCACTGCCAAGTCACAGCGGCGGGCGGCCGCGCACCCCGCGCGCGATGACCCGCGCCGCCGCCTGCAACGCTGAGAGCGCCACCGGGACCAGGCCGTCGGGCCGGGCGATGCAGCGACCGCCGCGCTCGATGGCCACGACCCGCGCCAGCACCCGATCGGTGGCAAACCAGCCATCGGGCAGCGCCTCGCCGTCGCCTTTGACCCAGAGCCTGCGCCCGAAGCGGCCGATCACGCGGTGGGTGAAGCCGAAGTCGCCCGCCGCCACCCAGACGATCTCACCCAGCCGCGGCGGCCCGTCGAGCGGCGCCATCGTCAGCCGATCGCCGTCGAGCACAAACGGCCACATCGAGCGCCCGCGGGCCACAAAGCGCACTCTGCGTCCCGCCGCCAGCTCGGCCCGCAGCCAGGCGCCGAGCGCGTCTTCGCTCACCGCGGTTCGTGGATGGTGACCAGCGGCACCGCGTCGGCCGGCCGCGCCAGCCCCGCGCGCCGCGCCGCCCACTGCCGATCGGCGAAGGTCGACCGGGCCAGCAGCGCCTCGGCCTCGGGCGAGTCGGGCGCCGGCACCGGCGCGCCTTCATCGCGCAGCCGGTTCATGTGCTCGATGGCCGACATCGTCTGATGCGTGCGCTCGCAGACATAAGCGCTGCGCCGCCCCGCGTCGCCCGTCTCGGCGTGCGACAGGCCGGGGCAATAGCCGCATTTGCCGTGAAAGGCGCAGCCGCCGCAATCGCCCAGATAGCTCGCCCGCCGCACTTCGCGCAGCCGATCGATGACCGGCCCGCCTTGCCACAACGCGGCAAACGGCGCCTCGCGCACGCTGCCGATGCGCTCGCGCCAGTTGATGCACGCATACAGCCCGCCGTCGGGCGCCAGATAGCCGCTCGCCGTGCCCGCCGAGCAGGTGCGCGCTTCGCTCGGCGCGTCGGGCAGGGTCGCGACCGGCTCGACGTGTTCGCGGCTGCGATCCAGGTCGGTCAGCATCGCCAGCACGCGGTCGGTCGGGTGCAGGCCGATGCGGCACAGGCCGAAGTCGCTGTCATCGTCGGGCACGAGGTGCGCGTCCAGCTCCCACGAGGCGCCCATCGCCTCGGCCAATGGGCCAACCTCTCGATATTCCAGTCGATTATGCAGCATCACCGGCGTCTTGAAGCGCACCGGCACGCCGCGCGCGATCAAGCGCCGGGCAGCCGCCAGCGTCTTGATGTGGCTGCCCGGCACGAGCGTGATCGCCTCATGGGCCGCGGGCGTCGCCGAGTAGACCGAGAGCGCCACCCGTGACACGCCGACCTCGGCCAGCGCGTCGGCGACCGCGTCGTCGATGAAGTTGCCGTGGGTGTTGATGCGCACGTCGAAGCCGCGTTTGCGGGCCGCACGGATGATGTCGACCGCGTCGGGCCGCAGGAAGGGGTCGCCGCCACTGATGAGCAGCATCATCGTGCCGGCCGCGGCGAGCTGATCGAGCACGTCGAGGCATTCGGCGAAGCTCAGCTCGGGCTGGCGGCGATGGGTCAGGTAGCAGTGCACGCAGCGGTGATCGCAGCGCCAGGTCAGATCCCAGTGCACCGACAGCGGGATCGCCGCCGCCATCGCGTGGCGCAGAAAGCCCTTTACGCTGTCGCCAGTTGGCTCGCCCATCGGCCCTCCCGCGGGAAGTCGAGCGTCACACACCGCGTGGCTTCGACCAGATCAAGCGCCGCCTCAAAAGCCGCGCGCTGCGCCGCTTCGTCGGTCTCGTAGAGCGCCACCGCGCCCATCAGGCGGCCAGCGACCGCGGCCGGCGAGGCAGTGCGAGTCGCGGCGCGCTCGGCCCAGCGCAGCTCGGCGAGCACCGCCAGCGGCGCCGAGCCCGCGTCGAGCCGCGAAGTCTGGCCGCCGCTCCACCACGGCGTGCCAAACGCCCGCCAACCGCCGGCTTCACGGCGCACCGCGACGCGCTCATCGCTCAGAACGCGCGCAAAACCGCCGCGCGCCGCGGTCGATTTGCCGGCGCCCGAGGGCCCGGGCAGCAGCCAGGCCGCCTCGTCGACCACAACGCCCGCCGCGTGCACCAACAGGCCGCCGCGGGGCAGCAGCGCGGTCTGCAACGCCAGCTCCAGCGCCGCCGAAAGCCCACCCAGGCTGCCATCGGTGCGCGCCTGGGCCCGGCGGCGGTCGGCGTCGATGGCAAATGACAGGTCGTGCCGGCGAAAGCTG
The DNA here is from genome assembly GCA_020430675.1 of Myxococcales bacterium. The sequence continues at coordinate 4,868 of JAGQJJ010000003.1, read as the reverse complement.
AAGCCGCCGGGCTCGACCGGCAACGCGATCGTCGGCGCGGCGGCCATCTCGATGTGCAGATCGACGGCAAAGTCGGCGGGCGCCGGCGTGGCAAAAGGCGCCCACGCTTCGGGCCACGCGGCGCCGGTCAGGCGCACGCGGCCCCCGGCCAGGTACAGCGCGCTGAAGCTCAAGACTGCATCGAGCAGTTGCCCACCGGGAAACCCGCGGTGTTTTTCACCCCCGCGCAGGCCAGCGAGGTGCGCTCAAAAGCCAGCGAGGGCAAAAAATCGGGCTTCTCGTAGGGCCGGCGCTTCTTCTTCGGCGGCGGCTTCGGCGGATGGGCGTCGCTCAATCGGACCTCCATTTGCTGCGGCTCAATAATAGACGACCACGGTGACCGCGCCGTCGCCAGCGCGTTTGTAGATCGCCGCCAGATCGGCGCGGCCATCGCCGTTGACGTCGCCCGCGCCGGCTACGCCGAGCTTGGGGCTCGCGGGCAGCGACAGGCGCACATGGGCGGTGCGCGGCGAGAGCACGGCGCCCACGCCGAAGACGGCGGCGCCGTCGTTGTAGAACACAAAAGCGTCGTTGACCGTGGGGTCGCCGTGGGTCACGACCAGATCGAGCGCGCCGTCGCCGTCGATGTCACCCGCCAAGTCAAAGACGCGCCCGAACTGGCCCGGCGAGCGGCCGAAGCAATCGGTCGAGTTCAGATCCTGATCAAAGACGGCGAGGCGCTTGTTGATGCGGTTGCTCACCACGAAGTCGGGCCGCCCGCCGGCGTCGCCGTCCAGGTCGACGCCGCCCGCGAAGAAGGTGCCGAAGCTGGCGCCCTGGCCGGGGCACGGGTCGACCAGCCGCACCGTGCGGTCGTTTCCGGCCGCATATGTCAACCGGGCCGCCAGCCCGGCGCCGCCGTAGAAAACGTAGCTCGCGTTGATGTCGGCCCCGGCGCTCAGCGCCAGGTCGGTGAAGCCGTCGCCGTCCAGATCACCGACGCCCGCGGCGTAGACCCCGGCCGGCCCCTCGGGCACTTCGAGCACCGTCACGCCCACATCAACCGCGCCGTTGCCGATGAGCACGCCCGCCGGCGGCGCCGGCCAGATGCGGCGACCGGCGACCACAAACGCGGTCTGATCGGCGCCCAGGCTGCCGCCCACAAACAGGTCATCGATGGCGGCGCCGCCGTCGGCCGCCGGCCGCGAGAAGTCGCCCAACCCCGCGAGCATATTGGTGAATCGGCCGTCGCGGCTGACGATCAGCGCGTCGGGCACCGCCAGCGCGGCGCGATCGCAGGCGTCGGGGTCGGGGCAGCCGAAGTACAGCGCGATGGCGACGCCCGCGAAGCCGTCGAGGTAACCCTGCACCGCAAAGTCGAGCGCGCCATCGGCGTTCAGGTCGCCCGCGGCGGCGGCCACGGCGCCAAAGAAGGCGTCGGTCATGCCCGCCGCGATCGAGAGCGGCCGCACCTCGCCCGCCGCCGGATCGGCGGCGCCGAAGACCAGGGCGGCCTGCGAGACGCCGTCGACCTGCGCCGCGCTGACCAACACATCGTCGAAGCCGTCGCCGTCCACGTCGCCGACGCCGATCACCGGCGAGGTGGTATTGGCCAGCGCCGCCGCGCCCCAAAGGCCAGCGCGCGGCGGGATGAGCTGCTCGGCGCGGCGCAGGCGCAGATCGACGCTGACCGAGGCGATCGGCCCCAGCCGGCCGGCGTCGTCCAACGCGCGCACGGCGACGAAGTGCAGCCGATCGAGCGCCAGCCCGTCGGCCAACAGCGGGCCGGGGCCGGGGCCCGCGAGCACCAGCGTCTCGGCCTCGCCGGCCGCCGCCGTCGCCGGCAGCGCCAGCGCGGTGGCCACCGCGGCGTTCCAATCCGCTTCGGCGGCGATCGCTGCGTCGGCCCGGCGCAGGGCATAGGCCGTCACGCGGCCCACGGCGCCATCATCGCCGGGCGCGATGAAATGCAGGGCGACCTCGGTGCGCCGCGGGTCGATCACCTCGGCGGTCAGGTCACCCACCGCATCGGGCGCCGCCGCGTCGGCGTCGACCGCCAGCGAAGCGCACGCCGACTGGCCCGCGCCATCGGTGACGCAGACCTCCAACGTCTGCGGCCCGGCGGCCAGGGTCACGTCGACAAACGAGACCATCGCCGGCGAACCGGCCGGCACCGCGCGCGGTGGGCCCAACGGCGCACCATCAAGCCGCAACACCGCGGTGCGCGCGCTGTCGACCGCCGCTTCGGTCACCTCGGCGACCACCGTGGTCTGCTGACCGTCGAGGTCGGGCCGGTCATCGGTCAGCACCTGCACCGGCGGCGCGCCTGTCGGCTGGGTGATGCGCACGTTTGGCGTCGCCAGATCGACGATGACCTGCTGCGGCGGCGAGTCGACCGTCTGGTCGCCGACCGGGCCGACGCGGATGGCCAGCGCGTGCGCGCCGCGCGGCACGGCAACGCCGGTGAACTGGATGTCGCCGCCGGCCGGAACCGCGCCCTGAGCCGCGGGCGCGCCGTCGATCAGCAGGCTGGCCCCCGCGCCGACGCAGGCCGGATCGAGCAGCTCGACCTGCCCGTTGATGTCGATGCGCAGGCTCGCGCCGTCGACCAGCCCGTCTTGGGGCCCGAGCACGCCGGATTGGCCGCGAAGCCGACGACGCGGCTGTTGCAGCCGGCGATGTCGACCGTCAGCCGCACGGGCGCCGAGCCGCCCTCGTTGCCGCAGGCGTCGGTCGCCCGGGCCACCAGCGATTGCGCGCCGCCCGACAATGTGAGCCGGGCGTCGACGATGGCCGCGGGATCGGCGGGCGCGAGCAGGGGCGAAGGCGACGAGACCGCGGGCGCGCCTTCAACCAGCAGGTCGATCGGGCGTCCGCCCTCGACGCTGGCGCCCGGCGCAAAGCCCACCGAGACGTCGACCTGAAAGCCGTTCGCCGCGTCGCCATCGGCGTCTTCTTCGGCGGCGAAGACCTGGCCGTCGCGCACGCCGCCCAGCACTGGCACCGGCGCGATCGTATCGACGCTGAACGCCACCGGCAGCGGCTGGGACCAGTCGTCGCGGCCGCCCACGCGGGCGAAGCCGGCCACGCTGCCCATATTGCCGCAGGCGTCGCTCACGGTCACCCGCAGCGCGTGCCCGCCCTGACCCACGGTCATCGGCGCAAAGTCGACGCGATCGAGGGCGCCGCCGCGTTCGACCGGCGCCGCGCCGTCGAGCGAAGCTGCCGCGGTCACCGCCTCGCCGGCCTGCCGCCCCGACTGCACTTGCAGCGCGTATTGCAGGTCCGCGAGCGCCGGGTCGGCGTCGGCGCCGCCGTTCAAGCAGGCGCCGGCCACCAGACCGACCAGCGCGGGCGTGGGCGGCGTGGGATCGACGGTCAACGTCAACAGCGTCACCGGCCGCACATCGCCGGGCTCGGGCAGCGGGTTGCCGGCCCGGTCCTGCCCGCGCAGATAGAGCCGATGCGTGCCGGCGGGCAACGTGATCACCGCCTCGCCCGCGCCGGCCTGCACCAGCGCGCCGCCGCGGTCGACGCCGTCATCAGTGCGGATGCGCACCGCCTGGCCGTCCTCCATGCCGTCGACCGTGAAGCGCAGCGTGACCCGGGCGGTGGCCGCGGCGTCGGCGACGTTCTGGCGCTCCTGTCGATGGATGCAGCCATTTGCATCAACATCTTCGATGATTCGCAGCGCGCCCACCGTCGGCGCGGCGCAGTCGACGCGCACGCTGACCGAAGGAGAGGTCACCCGCTCGCCGTTCTCGCCAACCACCGTCAGGGTATGCGTGCCGTCGTTCAGGCTGACCGGGCAGCGCAGCGTGGTGCCCTCCTCCGAGACGCCGGCCACCTCGCAGCGGCCGGACAACGCGCTCGACCGGCCATCGCAGAGCGCGCCCGCCGGCCCTTGCGCGACCGAAGTGCACACGTCGACGGGCGATTGCGCCGACAGCCCGCGCACCAGGGCGCTGACCTCCAACTGGCAGCCGGCGCGCGCCGGATCGGCGTCCGACTCGACGTTGACCCGCGCCTGATCCACCGGCGAGAGCACCCGCGCGCTGACCAGCGCCGGGTCGACCTGCGTGGTCAGCCGGGTGGTGGTGGCGTTGCCGCAAGCGTCGGCGGCGTGGGCCACGAAGGTCTGCGGGCCGAGCGCCGCGGTGCGCGTGGGCAGCCGCACGTTGGCGCAATCGCTGCCTTCGGGCAGGTTCACCGCATACGGCGCCTCGTCCGGCCGCTCGACGGTCAACGGCTGGCCCGGCGCCCCGCAGACCTGCACGCGCGGCGCGTACTGGAAGCCCTGGGTGCCCGGATCGAGGTCGATGATCGCCGCGGCGGGCGGTTCGAGGAAGACCACCGTCGGGCCGGCGCGATCGACGCGAACCGCGCGCTGCGCCGGGATGGGCGTGACCGGCACGCGCCCGAAGACCTCGCCTTCGACGCGCAGGGTGTAGTTGCCGTCGGGCAGCGCGTCCGCGTCCAAGCGCGCGCCGAAGCGGCCGCCGCCGAGCGGGTCGAGCCCGACCGACTGTTCGAAGTCGCCACCATCGGTCAACACCGCGCGCAGCGTCGGGTTGTTGCCGGTCAGGTGCTCGCCGGCGCCGGCGATCTCAACCTCGGACGCGGTCAGGCAGGTCGGCGCGGCGGCGGGCGACTCGAGCGCAAACGTCGGCTCGACAAAAAACAGCCGCCACGTCGACTCGATGGCGCGCGGCGGGTTGGGCCGCATGGCGCTGGCGGCGCGGCAGACGATGTCGCCGTCTTCGCCGAGCCGGAAGGTGGCCACGATCGGCCCATCGCCCAACGCGCTGCGCCGCCGCGCGTCACCGGGGCCGGCGGCGCGGTCAGTCCACGGTCCGCCGGGCGCGGCGCACTCGACGGTGATCAGATCG
>JAGQJJ010000039.1 GCA_020430675.1 Myxococcales bacterium | reverse complement strand
TCACCGGCGCCACCTTGCGGCCCAGCGCCTTGTCGGCCCTTCGCAGCGCCTCGGCAAACGCCGCCCGCGCCGCCGGCTCGGCGAAGTCGCGCAGCGGCTCGTTGACAAACGGCGGCGGCGCCTCGGCCGGGGTCACCGCGAGCGGCACCGCGCGCAGCATCGGCCCGCGCCCCTTCGGCTGCGGCGGCGCCAGCAAGGCCGCCGCCGAGGCGCCCTCGACAAAGCCCTGCCGCAGCCAGCTCTCGTTGCTGGTGTTCTCCAACAGCCGCCGCACCAGATAGGCCATGCCCGGGATCAGCTCGCCGATCGGCGCATAGACCCGCACCCGATGCCCGCGATCGACGCACGCCTGTTTGATCGGCTCGGCCATGCCGTACAGGCATTGCACCTCATAGCCGTTGAGCGGCACGCCGTGCTTCTCGGCGCTGGCCATGCCCGCGGCCAGGCTGCGCAGGTTATGGCTGCCGAGCGCGGTGCGGATCCATTTGTGATTGCGCAGGGCCAGATCAGCACACCGCTCGAAGCAGGCGTCGCTGTCGGCCTTGTCGAGATAAACCGGGCACGGCCAGCCCTCCTGCGCTGCGGTCACCGTCTCGAAGTCCCAATAAGCGCCCTTCACCAGCCGCACCGTCACGCGCCGACGCTGCTTGCGCGCCCAGGCGATCAGCGCTTCCAGGTCGCGCTCGGCCTCGCGGTGATAGGTCTGCACCACCACGCCCGCGTGCTCGAACCCATCGAGCCGCGGGTCTTCGAGCACGCGCCGAAACAGCGCCAGCGTCAGCCCCTTGAAGGCGTGCTGCTCCATGTCGAGGTTGAGGAAGACGCCCAGCGCCCGCGCCCGCTCGAAGAGTGGCAGCAACCGCGCCGCCGCCGCTTCGACCCCGCGCTCGAAGTCGAGCGGATCGAGCTGGCTGAACAGCGCGCTGACCTTGACCGAGACGTTGACCCGCGGCAGCGAGCCGTGATCGTCGCCGTCGAGCAGCGGATCGGCGCCAAACTCGCTCGTGCGCGCCGCCAGCAGCTCGATCAGCGCCAGATACCGGCCCGCATAGGCCTCGGCCTCGGCTTCACTGACCGTCGCTTCGCCCAGCAGATCGACGGTGAACGCCTGCCGCTGCTTGCGCAGCGCCAGAAGCTGCGGCAGCGCGTCGGCCGGATCCTGCCCGACGATGAAGTTGCGCGCCATGCCGGTCATCTGCTTGGCGATCTGGCCCGCCGCCACCCGCATCGCCAGCCGCCCGAGCCCCGCGCCCTTGAGCGCCAGCTTGATCACGCCCGGCGCTTCCACGCCCGGCCGCAGCAGGTACTCCTGGATGTGCCGCCCCACCTCATCGGGGCTGTCAAGCACCGGAAAAACATCGACAAACCGGAACATCTCGGTCTTGAAGGCCGGATCGCGCATCGCCCATTCGAGCACCTGCCCGCTCCACCAGGCCTTGTCGAAGATGCCCGGCTTCTGCCCTTTAAGCCGCGCAAAAAGGTCCTCGCCAATCGCCTGGACGCGCGCCTCGAACGTCGCCATATGGCCTCCTCGCGCACGTTGCGCGGTGAATCGAGCGTATCAGTCGCCGTCGGGGGCGTCACGCCGCGTCGGTGTTGACTCAACCGGCCTCCGGCCCGATGCTGGCGGCGGCGCGTCGCCCCTCAATCTCAGGAGTTCCACATGCGCATGCGTGCTCGCCCTCTCGCCGCGACGATCGCCGTCGCCCTCCTCGCCTTCGCCGGCCCGGCCTTCGCCGCCGGCGCCGATGACCTGGCCCTGCTGCCCTCCGACGCCGACATCGTGCTGCACCTCGACGTCAAGGGTCTGCAGAAGTCCTCGCTGGTCCAGGATCTCATCAAGCAGGCCAAGATGAACCCGCAGGCTCAGAAGGAGCTCGACGCCTTCAAAGAGAACTACGGGCTCGATCCTGAGAAGGACCTCAACGCGCTGACCATCATGTTCCCTGCCGCCTCGAAGACGGGGCAGGCGCTGTTTGTCATCGACAGCAACGCCAAATACGACCGCCTGCTCGCGGGTGCGCGCAAGAACGATCCGGGCATCTCGGAAGCCACCCACAGCGGCGTCAAGATTCACCAGGGCAGCAAGGGCATGGCCATGGCCGCGGTGGGCGACAAGGTGCTCTTCGGCGACGTCGAGCTGCTCAAGAAGGCGATCAACGACCGCAAGGGCAAGGGCGCGCAGGGCAACAAGTCGCTGATGAACCTGGTCAAGTCGACCAATGTCGACGGGCATCTGTGGTTTGTCGCCGATCTGCCCGAGAGCGTGCGCCAGAAGATGGCGCAGGGCGACCCCGAGCTGAAGGGCGCCGAATCGGTGCGCGGCAGCCTCGACCTGAGCAGCGGCCTCAAGATGCAGGTCATCGTCGGCGGCGACAAGGCCTTCGCCCAGAAGCTGGTCAGCTCGCTCGACACCCAGCTCAAGCAGGCGCGCGAAGAGCAGGCCAAGAACCCGATGATGGCCGCCATGGGCGTCACCGCGCTGCTCGAAGGCATCAAGACCGAGGTCAAGAACGGCGAGGCACTGCTGAACGTCGACCTGAGCGACGCGCAGGTGCAGCAGCTCAAGGCGCTGGTCACCATGGCGATGGGCATGGCCGCCGCCGGCGCCATGCAGGCCCAGCCGCCGGCCGCGCCCGCCCAGAAGGCGCCCGCCCAGAAGGCGCCCGTCCAGAAGGCGCCTGCGCAGAAGGCCCAGTAGGATTCCGCTGTGACACCCCGGCGGCGACGGGCCTCCACGTCGGGCGTGTGAACGAACCCGTGCAGACCACGCACGACGATCTCGACTTCGTCCGCCGACTCTCGGCGGGCGAGTCGGATGCCGTCCTCGGCTTCGAGAGCCGCTATCGCCCCATCGTGCGCCATGCGCTCGGCTGCGCGCTGCGCCGTTGGCGGCCGGAGGTGCCGGTTGAGCCCGAAGACCACGTCCAGGACTTCGTGGGCTTCCTCTTCAGCGACGGCGGGCGCCGCCTGCGCAGCTACGCCGGGCGCGCCGCTTTCGGATCGTGGCTCTACACCGTCGCCCTCCGCTATTTCCAACGTCACTTCGCCCGCCAGGCGCGCGATCACCGCAGCGACGCGGTGCTCGCGCAGCTGCCCGATCGCACGCGCCGCGACCCCGAGACGCTCGCCGCCGTCGCGCAAGAGGCCGAGCGCTTGCGCGCCGCGGTGCGCGCGCTGCCCGAGGGCGACCGACTGTACGTGCGGCTGTTTTTTGTCGAGGGCCTCAACGCCAGCGAGGTGGCGACGACGCTGGGCAAAGGCGCCTCGGCCGTGCGCATGCGCAAGATGCGGATTCTGGAGCGGCTGCGCCGCGCCCTCGACGCCGACGCGGAGGGGGTGGATCCGGTGAGCGATCGGAGCAATCAACGGTGAACCCGCAGCACGATCTGGAGCGCCGACTGCGCTGCCTGGACCTGCGGCTCGCGTCGAGCGGCGAGCACGTCGAAGAGGAGCGGCTGGCCGAGTTTGCCGCCGGCGCCGAGCCGACCGACGCCGAGGCGGCGCATCTGGCCGGCTGCGATGACTGCGTGGCGGTGCTGATCGCGCTCGGCGAGGGTCTGGAGTCGCTCGCCGCCGAGCATCCGACCGCAGCGCCGCTGGTCTTGACGCCGCCTCGCCCGCGCCGGGCTCGCGCGGTGGGCTGGCTCACCGGGATCGCGGTGTTTGCCGTCGTGGTGGGCGCGCTGGCGGCCACCGGGTACCTCATTCAGCTCGCCGGTCGACCCGAGGTCGAGCCCCCCAAAGCGCCCGCGCCGCCGGCCCCGACCCACAGCGCGGCGCCCGAGACCCCCTTGCTGCCCGCGCCCATCGAGGCGGCGCCGGCCGACCTCGACCTGTTGGCGGCGATGCATGCCTTGCAGGATGCGTTGGCGCCGACGTGGCCGTTTGCTGGCTTTGCGGGCGATGAGGCCGCGCCCACGCGGATCGAGGCCACCGCCCAGGCGGTCGCCGAAGCCACGCCACCGGCCGCGCCACGCAGGCCGTCCCTTCGCCCCCGCGCCACGCTCGACGCCCGCGAAGGCCCGGTGCCGCTCGACCTGATCCCGGTCAACGGCCCGCCGCGCGGCCATGGCTTCCTGCGCCTCAACGCCCGCCCCTCGGCGCGGGTGTTCATCGACGAGAAGCCCTTCGGTTGGACGCCACTGGTCGACGTGCGCCTGCCCGAAGGCCCCCATGACGTGCACCTGATCTTCGAAAGCCCGCTCGCCGCCGAACCGGAGCAGCGATTCCGCGTGCTCATCGAGCCCGACCGGGTCTGGCGCATCCAGCGCAACAACATCCGCCCATGAGCGAATGCGCCACATCGCCCGGCACTTCGCGACGAGGCCACGGCGCGCCGGTTGGCAGATTTACCCGTTGCGTCAAGCACTTGTGACGGTACGCCGAAATTCGATCTCCGTTTGATGAACCGCCATGGGCAGCCGCCGACGCCTCCCCATTCGGTCAAGGGGCGAGCGGCGGGCCTTCGAGCCACAACCGGCGCACCTGGACCGGGCCTTGACCCGAAGCCGAGAAGAGGAAGACCTCACCCGCCGACCGAACCGCAAGGGTCACGGCCTGCCAGCCGCCGCCGGGGAGCGCCCGGGCCGACCCGACGGGTTGTCGCGGCTGCGGGCCATTGCGGGTGAGCTTGACGAGCAGGGCCGGGAGATCCCCCAGCGCATCGGGTCGGTCGTGCAGCAGGTAGTATGCCGCTCCGTCGGGCCCGATCTGCAGCGTGTCATCGGCGAGACTCTGGCCGTCGCCGTCCGGCGCCCCGTACTCGACTTCGACGCCATCGTCGCCGACGATCAGGTAGTGCAGCGACAACCGGCCGGCGTCGTTGGCCGCCAGCAGCGCGTGGACCCGGCCACCCATGTCCATGACTGAAGCACCATGCGTCGCAGCCGAGCCGACGCTGTCGCGCCAGATGTGCTCGGCGACCCAGCCATCGGCCTCGCGGTAACGCCGTACCTGCGCGTTGAGCCCGCCCTCAAGCCACAGCAGCTCGGGCGATCCGGCCGCGTCGAAGCGCAGGTGCAGCCCCGCGTATTGCGCGACGCTCGGCACCACCTCCACGGCCTGGCGGTCGGGGCCCGGCGCCCAGATGTTCGCCGAGTGCCGACCATTCCGGTCCTGAGGGCATGTCACCACCCACAACCCGCCGTCGACGTCGAAGCTGTGGCTCTGTCGGACGATGTCCGTCGGTTCCTGGGCGACCAGTTCGTTGTCGACGAAGAGCCCACGGCGGTTGCCGGTCACGATGGAGAAGTGCGCGCGCGCCGTGCCCTGCCGACCCGCGGTGAACCGCTCGGTGAAGTGCGGCACGAGGGGCACGGGCAGGGCCGGCTCAACCTGCCAGTTCCCAGGCCGCCCCGAGATGGGGTAGGCCTGCCCTCGCACGAGGGCCAACAAGCGCAGCGTGCCGTTGGCGTCGACGCCGGCCATCACCCGGTCGGCGTTGTCGAAGCCCAGACCTCCTTCGGCCCACTCCTCGACCATCCAGCATTGGCCAAAGATGCACTCCGAGTCCTGCGGGCAATCGAAGCGGTTGGCGCAGGCGGGCAGCGGACCGGGACACAGCGGATCGGCCGCGCAGTCGGCGTCATCACAGTCGAAGTCACCGTCTTGGTCGTTGTCGATGAGGTCGTCGCAGCGCCCGGCCTCCTGACATTCAGGCGCCCCGAGGCAAGCGGGATCGGCGCAATCGGCGAGCCCGTTGCCGTCCTCGTCACCGATCGCGAAGCAGTCCTCCACCCCCTGGCACTGCGGCAGCATCACGCAGACTTCATCGTCGCAATCAGCGAGCCCGTTGGCGTCCTCGTCACCCGGCGTATCGCAGTCCTCGACACAGATGTGCGGGTCGTCGACCGTACCGTTGCAGTCGTTGTCGACCGCGTCTCCGCAGACCTCGGGCGAAGGCTCACCGGGCACCGCGTCGCAGATCACGCCCTCCGGACCGCATGCCGTCAGGCCATCGGTGGCACACCCGCCGACGCCGACGGTGCAGAACTCGCCGACGCCGGCCGCGTCGTCGATGCGACCGTTGCAGTCGTTGTCGACCCCGTCACAGACTTCGGGGGACGGCGCGCCGGGCTGCCCGTCGCAGGCCATTCCGTCACGGGTGCACACCGTTCGACCGTCGGCCGCGCACGCACCGCGACCAACCGAGCAGGGCTGCCCGACGCCCGCCGCATCGTCCACGACGCCGTTGCAGTCGTTGTCAACCCCATCGCACGCTTCGGGCGACGGCGCACCAGCGACCGCATCACACCTTGGCCCGGCGGGCGTACAGACCACGCGGCCCGCGACGGCGCACGCGCCCTCACCCGCCGAGCAGCGCTCGCCGACCCCTTCGACATCATCGACAAAGCCGTTGCAGTCATTGTCCGCGCCATCGCACCGCTCGGGAGCGGGCAGACCCGGCACCGCGCCACAGATCACGCCCTCCGGCCCACAGACCATCAAGCCGGGCGCCGAGCAGGCCCCGACCCCGGCCTCACAGGGCCGGCCGACCCCCTCAGCGTCGTCGACCACGCCGTCACAGTCATTGTCGAGGCCGTCGCAGATCTCCTCGGCGGCCTCGGCGATCGGCTCGCAGGTCGGTACACCGCGGACGCACGCGGTCGCGCCCGCAGCGCAGACGCCGAGCGCGCCGGTCTGACAGGGCATGCGCTCCAGCGCTTCGTCAACCTCGCCATCACAGTCGTTGTCCGCGCCGTCACACTCCTCGTCGCGGGGCACGCAGCCCATGTCGGGCGCGGGCTCGCTCATATCGGGCACCGGCTCGCTCATGTCGGGCCCGCGCTGGCCCATATCCGGCGCCGGCTCGCCCATATCGGTCAGTGGCCCCCGATCGGCCTCCGGTGGCGCGGCATCCGGCGCCGGTCCACTGTCTGGGACGGTGCCGGCATCGAGCACGGCGCCGTCGCTGGAGCTGCCGCTCCGCCCCCCTTGAGGCGTGCAGCCGACAAACAGCGCGAGCATGATGGCGAGCCAGAAGACGAAACTCCGGTGATGCATGTTGATCCTCTCGATCCAGAGCGGCGGTCGGTTCATCGCCGCCTCAGACTTCGTGGCTTCGAGGGCGCACACCACTCAATTGCCCGGTTCGCAACCTCAAATCGTCAATCGCAGGCTTCGTTCGACGACTGGTCTCAAGGCCCGAGCCAGGGCGCTGGTCGGCGAGGCGGTCGACGCGCGGCGGGAGGCGAACGCTTCGTGCCAGGACATTGGTCCGCCCACGACCCTGCGGTGACATCGCGCTGCCGGCCGAGAGCCAACCGGGCGTTGAAGAGGACGCTCGACCGGGCGGGGCAGCGGTGGAGGGAGGGCGGTGTCTCGCTCAGCGCGCGACCGTGCTCTGCCCTGGGGCTGCCCACCGCCGCCCGCTTTTGCAGCGCCGCGACGCGAGGACGTGGCCGCCCGCCGCTGGCCGGTCTATGATGCGACCCCCGGACGGTGAAAGGACCACGCGATGGCCTCTGAGAAGTCCTCCTCTGCGGTGCCCGAACTGACGATCCGCGCCGTATTGCTGGGCGTCATCCTCTCGGTGGTGATGGGCGCGGCAAACGTCTATCTCGGCCTGCGGGTCGGCATGACCGTCTCGGCCTCGATCCCCGCGGCGGTGGTGGCGATGCTCATCCTGCGCGGCCTGTTCCGTACCGGCACCATCCTCGAAGCCAACCAGGTGCAGACGGCGGCTTCGGCGGGTGAATCGCTGGCCGCGGGCATCATCTTCACCATGCCCGCGCTGGTGCTCATCGGCGTGTGGACGGAGTTCAACTGGCTGATCACGACCGCGGTGGCTTTTGCTGGCGGCATGCTCGGCATCCTGTTCATGATCCCGATGCGCAAGGTTTTTGTCGTCGCCGACAACGACCTGAAGTTTCCCGAGGGCGTCGCCTGCGCGGCGGTGCTCGAAGCGGGCGAGTCGGAAGAGGGCAACGACGGCCAGGCGGCGGGCATCATCCGCGGCGCGGTGTGGGGCATCCTCTTTGCGCTCGGCGTGAAGTTTGTCGGCCTGTTCAAAGGCGCCCTGGCCATCGCCGGCAGCGCCGGTTCGCGCATCTTCTATTTCGGCGGCGACCTCTCACCGGCCCTGATCGCGGTCGGTTTCATCGTCCGCCTCAACGTCGCGGCGCTGATCTTCATCGGCGGCGCCATCGGTTGGCTGGTGGGCATCCCGCTGCTCGAAGCCACCGCCGACCAACTCGCGCACCCCGAGGACGGTGCATTTGACCTGTGGTCGACGCAGATTCGCTATATCGGCGTGGGCGCGATGGTCGTCGGCGGCCTCGACGCCATCTTCAAGGTGCGCCACGGCCTGGTGCGCGCGGTGGCCGAGCTTCGCAAGCGCAGCGGCACGGCGAGCGACGACCGAGAGCGCGACATCTCGGGCAAGACGATCACCATCTTCTCGATCATCTCGACCGCCATCGTGGCCGCGGTCTACTACTACCTGACCAAGAACGTCGGCGAGACCGTGCTGACGACCATCGTCATGCTGGTCATGTCGTTCTTCTTCACCGCCGTCGCGAGCTATATCGTCGGCCTCGTCGGCAACAGCAACAGCCCGGTCTCGGGCATGACCATCACCGCGGTGCTCTTCACCGGCGGCATGCTCTGGCTGTTTGGTTATACCGGCGCCGAAGGCATGGTGGCGACGCTCGGTGTGGCGGCCATCGTCTGCTGCGCGGCCTGCACCAGCGGCGATGTCTGCAATGACCTCAAGACCGGCCAACTCGTCGGCGCCGCGCCTTATCGGCAGCAGATCATGCAGATCCTGGGCGTCGCGGTGGCCTGTCTGGTCATGGCGCCGGTGCTGCAACTGCTGCACGAGCATGGCGGCGGCATTGGCAGCAAGGCCCTGCCCGCGCCCCAGGCGGGTCTGTTTGCCAGCCTCGCCAAAGGCTTCTTCGGCGGCGGCCACCTGCCCTGGAACATGGTCGGCATCGGCGCCGGCATCGGGGTGGGCGTGCTGGTCATCGACTTCATCTTGAAGCAGGCCGGCACCAGCTTCCGCGCCCACCTGATGCCCATCGCGGTCGGCATCTACCTGCCCTTCGAGCTGGCCACGCCCATCCTGGCCGGCGGCCTCATCGCGCATTTCCTGTCGCGGGGGCTCAACGAAGAGCAGGCGGAAGAGGCGCTTCGTCCCGGCGTGCTCTTCGCTTCAGGCGCGATCGCTGGCGAATCGTTGACCGGCGTGGGTCTGGCGCTGCTCGCTTCGTTCCAGATCGACAAGCTGGAGCTGGGCCTGAGCGATGGCCTGATGACCGCCCTGAGCGCGGCCGCGGTCTGCGTGACGCTCTTCCTCTTCGCCCGCTACGGCCGCAAGCGCGCCTGACAGCGCCCCGCGGTCAGACCGGGCGGCACTGCCGCAGCGAGTCGATCAGGGCCCGAATGTGCAGCGGCTTGCTCAGGTAATCATCCATGCCCGCCGCCAGGTACTGCTCGCGATCGCCCGCGAGCGCGTTGGCCGTCAGCGCGATGATGCGCGGCTGGGGCAACGACGACGATTGGCGGATGACCCGCGTCGCCTCCACGCCATCCATCTCGGGCATCTGCACGTCCATCAGCACCACGTCGTAGGGCTGCGCCTCCAGCGCGTTCACCGCCTCGCTGCCGCTGGCGACCACGTCGGCCCGATAGCCAAGCCGGCTGAGCATCACGATGGCCAGGCGCTGATTGACCGGGTTGTCCTCGGCCACCAGGATGCGCAGCGGGTGCCGCTGGCCCATATTGGCGTCGTACTCCGAGTCGCCCGCCGGCCGCGTTGAAGTCAGCCGCCGCCGGTCCGATTGGCGGCCGGTCAGCAGGCCGAGCAGCGCGTTGTACAGGCGCGCCGGCTTGAGCGGCTTGATCAGCGTGCCCGCCAGGTGCCGCAGCCGCGGGTCGCCCCGGCTGGCGTGCATCACCGGCGACATCAACATCAGCGGCGTCTGCGTCTGACCGCGGCGGTTGAGCATCTCGGCCAGCGCCAGCCCGCTCATGCCCGGCATGTGCAGGTCGATCAGCGCCACGTCGTAGCGCGTGGCCCCACTGAGCAGGTCAAAAGCCGCGCGGCCCGAACCGACGACATCGCAGTCGAGGCCCCACGCCCGCCCCAGCTCGGCGATGCCCTCGCGGCAGCTCGCGTTGTCATCGACCACCAGCATGCGCTGCCCGACAAAAGGCCGCGTCTCAGGGCGATTCCACGGTGGCCGTTCATGCTCGGTCGCCTGGGCGCGCAGCGTGAAATGGAACGTCGAGCCGACCCCGATCACGCTCTCGACCCAGATGCGCCCGCCCATCAGCTCGCTGAGGCGCTTGCAGATGGCCAGGCCCAGGCCGGTGCCGCCAAACTTGCGCGTGGTCGAGGCGTCGACCTGGCTGAACGACTTGAACAGGCGATCCATGCGCTCGACGGGGATGCCGACGCCGGTGTCGCGCACCATGAAGTGCAGCTCGACGTCATCGGGGTGGCCGCCGGCCGCCGGCACGGCGTCCACCTCGACCGCCACCTCGCCCGCGTCGGTGAACTTGACCCCGTTGCTCAGCAGGTTGACCAGAATCTGCCGCAGCCGGGTCACATCGCCCACGACCGCGCCCGGCACCGCCGAGCCCAGTCGGTAGGTCAGATCGAGGCGCCGCTCGGCCGCGCGGGTGGCCACCACGTCGAGCGCGTCTTCCACGCATTTGCGCAGGTCGAATGGCTGGTCTTCCAGCGAAAGCTCGCCGGCTTCGATCTTCGAGAAGTCGAGGATGTCATTGATGATGGTCAACAGCGCGTCGCCGCTGGAGCGGATGACCTCGACAAACTCGCGTTGTTGGCCATCGAGCGCGGTGTCGAGCAGCAGGCCGGTCATGCCGATCACCGCGTTCATCGGCGTGCGAATCTCGTGACTCATATTGGCCAGAAACGCGCTCTTGGCCCGCGTCGCCGTCTCGGCGGCGTCGCGCGTCTGCCGCAGCTCGTCGAGCACCCGCACCTGCTCGGTGCGGTCGCGGAACAGCACCTGGACGAACTTCTGCCCCTCGAACTCGAACTGGCTCGACGTCACCTCGGCGGGAAACGTGGTGCCATCCTGCCGGCGATAGATCGTCTCGTAGTGAATGGTGCCGCCGGCCACGATCTGACGGATGCGCCCCGTCTCATGCCGCGACGGCGCGGGGTGCAGGTCGCCGACGCGCATGCCGGCCAGCGCCTCGCGCGAGTAGCCGAGCATCTCAGCGGCCCGGCGATTGGCCTCGATGATGCGCCCGGTCACGTCGTGCAGGATGAGCCCATCGCCGAGCTGCTCAAAAAGCAGCTCGAAGCGATCCTCGTTGTGGCGCAGGCGGCGCTCGGCGTCGAGGCGGTCTTCGCGGGCCCGCAGCAGGTGGTAGATATTGCCCACATGCAGCGCGTACAGCGTGCCCAGGCTGCCCACCAGCGCCTGATCGGCGACGCTCATCGAGCCGATGGCAAAATACAGCGCGCCGATCGGCCGCTCACGCACATGCACCGGCAGCACCAGCGCCAGGGGCGGATCGTCGCCGAACAGCCACGCCGCAAACGCCGTGTCGACCGCCCACGGCGGCTGCAACCAGATCACCGAGCGCGACTCCAGCCCATGGCGCAGGGCGGGCGTCTCAACCGGCACCGGCGCCTCATCGAGCGCCGTATAGCGCCCGCGCGTGGTCTGGCCGATGCACAGCAGTTGGTCTTGGTCGAAGAGACAGACGGCGATGCGGCGGGCGGGGATGATCCAGCGCACATTGGCGCAGACGCTGGGCCAGAAAGCGGTGACCGACTCTTCGGTCGAGAAGCGGAGAATGGCCTCGTGCAGGGCGCTCAGCGTGACGGCGCTGACCGTGACATTCGGGGCGGCGCCTTCGGGCGGGATGTTGTCAGTCATGCACCATGCACTCTCTGTTTGATCCTCGCCGACGAAGGCCGGCGATGCAACTCGTACGGACATCTGCGCACCAAACCGACGCCCGCCGCGGCGTCGCTCTTGCGCAGGCGCAGCAAACGAGGTTTGCTGATCCCGCCGCCGCTGGGGGCGGAATGTGCGCAACAGGGGTCGTCATGAAGAAGTGGATCGCAATCGGGACCACGCTGCTCGCGTTGGTCGGGTGCACAAAGACCGAAGCGCCGGCGCCGACCAAAGACGCGCCCAAAGCGGCCGAAGCCGCGCCCGCGTTCAAGTTCGACAAGGGCGTCGACGCGGCCAACAAGCGCATTCGCATCGGCACCCTCAACGACGAGAGCGGCCCCGCAGCGGCGATCGGCAAGCCGTTTGCGATCGGCAAGCGCATCCTGGCCGCCCAGATCAACGCCGGGGGCACCAAGCTCCTGCCCGAGGGCTGGACGATCGAGCTGATCGAGAAGGACCACGGCTACGACCCGGGCAAGGCGCAGCAGAGCTACAACGCCATCAAGGATGACATCCTGTTGATCGGCACCAGCTTCGGCACGCCGGCCACGCTGCCCCTGCGGCCGTTCCTGGAGAAGGATGGCATCGTCGCCTTCCCCGCCTCGCTCTCATCCCAGATCGCCGAGAACGCCTACACCCCGCCGGTCGGCCCACCGTATACCTTCGAAGCCATGCGCGCCATGGACTGGGCCGTCGAGCAGGCCGGCGGCGCGGCCAACGTGAAGGCGGGCATCATCTACGACCAGACCGACTACGGGAAGGACGGCCTCGACGGCTGGAAGGCCGCCGCCGCCCACCATGGGGTCACCCTGGTCGCCGATCGCGCCATCAAGCCGGGTCAGAAGGACTTCACCGCCGAGGTCGCCGCGCTCAAGGAGGCCGGCGCGACCCATGTGCTGATGACCATCCTGCCCTCGTCGACCGGCCCGGTGCTCGGCACCGCGGCGCAGATGCAGTTTGCGCCGATCTGGATCGGCCAGACGCCCTCGTGGGTCGACGCCTTCTTCGCCCACCCGAAGCTGCCGCCGCCGGTCTTTGCCACCTTCTACTGGGTCAACGGCCTGCCGTTCTGGGGCGAGAAGCTGCCGGGCATGGACGCCTTCCTCGCCGCCTATGAGAAGCATGGCAAGGATCTGGGCAAGCCTGACTTCTACACGCTCATGTCGTACGTGCAGGGGCTGGTCGAGGTCGAGGCGGCGCGCCGGGCCATCGAAGCGGGCGACATCACCCGCGCCGGCTATATGAAGGCGCTGCGCAGCATCGACAACTTCGACGGCGGCGGCATCATGCAGCCCATCAATCTGACCAAGGTGCCCTACGTCACCGGCCGCTTGACCCGCATCCTGCAGCCCGACTTCGAGGCCAAGACCTGGAAGTCGATCGCCGATTACGCCGAGCCCAAGGCCGCAGGCGCGCCTGCCGCGCCCACCGAAGCCGCGCCGCCGGCCGAAGCCGCGCCCGCCGAGGCCGCGCCGCCGGGCGAGTAGGCGCCCATGGGCGAGGCCGCCGACCTCGATGTGCAGAACGTCGAGGTCGTCTACCACGGCGTCGCGCTGGTGCTGCACGGCGTCGACCTGGACGTGGGCGGCGGCGAGATCGTCGCCCTGCTCGGCCCCAACGGCGCCGGCAAGACCACCGTGCTGCGCGCCATCACCGGCCTGCTCGATTTGCATGAAGGCCGCATCACCAAAGGCGAAATCCGCTACGGCGGCGCCTCTTTGGCCCATCGACGCCCCGAGGCGATCATCGGCGCCGGGCTCGCCCAGGTGATGGAGGGCCGCCGCATCTTCCCCGAACTGACGGTCGAAGAGAACCTGCTCGCCGGCGCCCACCGCGCCCCGCGTGGGCAGATTCGCGGCGACCTGACCCGCTTCTACGCCCGCTTCCCGGTGCTTGGCGACCGCCGCCATCGGCCCGCCGGCTATCTATCGGGCGGCGAGCAGCAGATGCTGGCCAT
>JAGQJJ010000397.1 GCA_020430675.1 Myxococcales bacterium | reverse complement strand
GCTCCCGGGGCAAGGCCTCGCCGGCCAGGTTGACGGTGCGCACCGAAGCCGGCACCGCGCCGCCGTGGACCAGCTCCGCCATGGCCGGCGGCACCGTGTTGATCAGCCGGACCTCGGCCTCCTGTCGGTCCGGGTCGGCCAGCGCGAGGGCGTTGGCCTCGAGGACGACGGCGCCGCCCCGGGTCAAGGGCAGGAAGATCTCGAACACCGAGAGATCGAAGCACACCGACGTCGCCGCCAGCACCCCCGCCAGATCCTCGCTGCCGTAGTGCTCGTCGGCCCACTCGAGCAGGGCCAGCGCGCTGCGGTGCTCGATGGCGACGCCCTTGGGCCGGCCGGTCGAGCCCGAGGTGTAGAACAGGTAGAGCAGGTCGCCGGGCGGCTCGATCGGGAGCGGCTCGGCGTCGAAGTCGACGTCCAGATCGAGGCGCGTGACGTCGTGGGGCAGCCAGTCGGTGGCCAGCCCGCGCTGGCTCAGCAGCACGGTGGGCGCGGCGTTGTCGACCATGGCGCGCAGGCGGGCCTGGGGGTAGGCGGGGTCGAGGCCGACGTAGGCGCCGCCGGCCTGCACGGTGGCCAGCATGGCGACGACCATGCGGGCTGAGCGCTCAAGGTAGAGGCCCACGCGGGCTTCGGGGCGCACGCCGAGCTGCCGCAGGCGGCCGGCGAGGCGGCGGGCGGCGGCGTCGAGCTGCGCGTAGGTGAAGGTGGCGTCGGGGCCGATGAGGGCCACGGCGTCGGGCGTCTCGATGGCGCGGGCCCGGATCAGCGCGGCGAGGCCATCGGGCAACGCTTGCGGTTCGGGGCCGGCGTCGCGTTCAGCGAGCCAGGCGCGCTCGGCTGCGGGCAGAGCGGTGATGTCGGCCAGGGTCGAGGCATGGCGCAGCGACTCGAGCGCCGCCGACAAGCGAGCCCCGATGCGGGCCACCTCATCGGCGTCGAAGCGGTCGGCGGCGCCGACGACCACGAGGCGGCCGTGGTCGACATAGATGGTCAGAGGGTAGCTGCTCCAGGTGAACGCCTCGCGCGGCGTCTCGATGCCGCCGGGCAGATCGCGGAAGACGACCAGCGTCTCGATCAGCGGCGTGCCCGGCGCGATGCGCGTCCAGCGCTGGAGGGTGGCCAGCGGCGTGGCCTCGTGGCGCATCAGCTCGGCGACCGCGGTTTGCAGGTCGCGCAGCCACGGTCCCAATGGCGCTTCGGGGGCCACCCGCAGGCGCAGGGGCAGCGTATTGATGAAGAGCCCGAGCATGCGCTCGATGCCGGGCACCGGCGCGCCGCGGCCGCTGGTGGTGAGACCGTAGAGCACCTCGTGGCGGCCGGCGCAGACGGCGAGCACGCGCGCGATCGCGGCTTGCACGACGGTGCGCGGGGTGACGCCGTGGGCGCGGGCGAGGGCTTCGAGCTGCCGGGGGGGCAGGGCGATGGCGTGGCGATGGCGGCCGGCCGGATCGGGCGCGGCGGGGCGCGGCAGCGGCAGGCGGAAGGGCTCGCCGAGGTCGCCCAGGCGGGCGCGAAAATACGCCTCGGCGGCGTCGGCGGGCTGGGCTTCGAGCCAGGCCACGTAGTCGCGGAAGGCGGGCGTTGGCGGGGCGTCGCGGCCGGCAAAGAGCGCCTGCGCCTCGGCGTGCAGCAGCGCGTGCGACCACGCATCGAGCAGCAGGTGGTGATAGGTCTGGATGACGCGAACCCGGCCGCCGGGCAAGCGCACGGCCCACAGGCGCATGGCGGGCGGGCGGCGCAGATCGAAGCCCGCGGCGCGCTCTTTGGCCTCAAGCGCGGCGACCTGGGCCTTGGCGTCTTCGGGCGTCAGGTGCGAGAGATCGAGCCGTTGCAACGGCAGCGCGGCGTCGCGATGCACCGCTTGCAGCGGGCGGCGCAGGCCCTGCCAATGGAACGACGTGCGCAGGCAGGCGTGGCGGCGGACGAGGGTGGCCCAGACCGCTTCGAGGCGCGGCAGGTCGACGTCGCCGGGCAGGTCGAGGGTCGCCTGCTGCACGTAGACCTGGGCGCCGCCGTCCATGCGGGTGTGGAAGAGCATGCCCTCCTGCATCGGGGTGAGCGGGAAGGCGTCGACGATGGGCTCGCCCGGAGCGAGGTCGGCCAGCAAGGCCGCGGCGCCGGCGCCGGCCAGCGGCAGGTCGGGGGGCAGCGCGGCCAGGGTTTGCAGTTCGCGGCGCAGAGCCTCGCCGAAGCGCGCGACCGCGGCGCGGTCATGGGCCTGCGGGTGATGCACGATGCGCAGCCGCAGGGCGCCTTCGTGCGCGTCGGAGACGACCGAGAGGCAATGCGCCCAGGGCTCGGCGACCGGATTGCCCACGCCGGGGCGGTGCAGGATGCCGGGGAGGGCGTCAAGCCAGTCGGTCTCGGGGGCAAAGCCAGGGGCCGCAGCGTGGCCGAGGTGGTTGAGCAGCGCCGCGGGCTGCGTCGCGAGCGCGGCGCGCACCTCGGCATCGGGGTGCAGATGGCGCAGCCAGCCATAGCCCGCGCCTTGACCGGGCACGGCGCGCAAGGCCTCGCGCACGACGCGCAGATGCTCGGCCGGGTCGGCGGCATGCGGCGGACGAATGGGGAAGAGGGAGACCGTCCAGCCCACGGTGCGCGCCAGGTCGAGGCCCGACGCCGGCCCGCGGCCGTGGCGCTGCAACGCGAGCCCGGCTTCGGGCGGCAGCGCGCGGGCCAGGGCGGTCAGCAGTATGGCTTCGGCCTCACGGCCCAGGTCGACGTCGACGCGCAGCTCAAGCACCTCGCCGCGCGCGGCGGGCAGCGGTGGGACCAGCGCGGGGGTGACTTGAGCACGCCAGAAGCTGAGCTCGGCGTTGAACTCGCCCGAAGCGAGGCGCCCGGCGCCGTGCTCCACAAAGCGGCGCAAGCCGGTGGGCGCCGGGGCCGGATGGGCGCCCGCGAGCAGCGCGGCGAGGTCTTCGGCCAGGATCGCGACCGACGACGCATCGGCGACGGCATGGTGCGCGGTGAGCAGCAGGCGGCGTTGGCCCGAGGGCAATTTGAGCAGCCGCGCGGCCACCAGCGGCGCGCCCGGCAGGGCCAGACCGCTCTGGAGCTGGTCGGCGGCTTGGCGCACCGCCGCGCGCAGATCGGCCGCACCGCTGAGATCAACAGCTTCGATCGGCCAGACCGCGTCGGCGTGGATCGAAGGCTCGCCGTCGAGCCGCAGGCGCACGGCGTCATGCAAGGCGGCGAGGCGCAAAAGCGCCGATTGCACGGCCGCAAAATCGAGATCGGCGGGCACATCCCACAACGCAACGGCGGCGAAGCGGCCGGGCCTGGCAGGTCGGCCATCGAGATACCAACGCAGCATCGGCCACGCCGCGAGCGGACCGGGCCGGGCCGCCTGGCCCAGACCGGCGACGCGACCCAGATTGGCCGCCAGGGCGCGCAGATCAGGCGCGGCGAAGAGGTCGGCGACGCTGAGCTGCCAACCCGCGGCCTGCAGGCGGCGCACGGCCTTCAGCGCGAGGATGCTGTCGCCGCCGAGCGCAAAGAAGCCGGCCTCGGGCGCCATCTCGCTGGCCGGCAACTCCAGGACCTCGGCCCAGATGTCCGCGACCGCCTGCTCGGCGGGACCATCGAGTTCGCCGCCTGAACCCAGCACCTCGGCGGCGGGCAGCGCCTTGCGATCAAGCTTGCCCGAGGGCGTGCGCGGCAGCGCAGCCAGGGCGATGATGCGGGCCGGCAGCAAGTGCGCGGGCAGGCGCGCGGCCAGTTCTTGCCGCACGGCTTCGGGGTCGCCGCCGACGACGAAGGCAAACAACCGCGCATGCCCATCGGCGGTGGCGCGCGCGACCACGGCCGCCTCGGTGACGCCCGCGCAGGCAGCCAGCGCGGCCTCCACCTCGCCGGGTTCAACCCGGAAGCCGCGGATCTTCACCTGCGCGTCGGCGCGGCCCATGAAGTCGAGCTGCCCGTCGCGGCGCCAGCGCGCGCGGTCGCCGCTGCGGTACAAACGCGCGCCGGGCGGGCCGAACGGGTCGGGCACAAAGCGCGCCGCGGTCTCGGCGGGCAGCCGGTGGTAGCCGCGGGCGAGCTGGGCGCCGCCGATGTACAGCTCGCCGGAGACGCCGAGGCCAACGCGGCGCAGCGCACCATCGAGCACGTACAGCCGCGTGCCGGCGACCGGGCCGCCGATGCCGGGCGCGCCGGGCTCGGCAGTACAGCGCGTGGTGGTGACGGCGACGGCCGCTTCGGTGGGGCCGTACTGGTTGAACAAGGCCAGCCCCGGCACCGCGAGCGCGCGGTCGCGCAGAGCGGCGGGCAGCGCTTCGCCGGCGCTGATCACCGTGCGCAGCGTCGGCACCGGGGCGCGTTCGAGGGCTTCGAGCCAACCGGGCAGCGCGGTGGGCACCAGCTTCAGGCTGTTGACCGCGTGGGCCCGCACCTCAGCGATGGCGCGCGCCGGTTCACGCTCGGCGCCCTCGGCGAGCACCACCGCCGTCGCGCCGGCGACCAGCGGCGCGAGCAGCTCGCGCACCGCGGCGTCGAAGCTGATGGGCGTCTGCACCAGCACGCGCTCGCCCGGCTGCCAGCCGAGGGCCTCGATCGTCCACGACAAGAAGCGCGCCGCGGCGCCCCGCGAGACGACGACGCCTTTGGGCCGGCCGGTGGAGCCCGAGGTGTAGATGACGTACGCGGCGTGATCGGCCGAAGCGGCATGGGCGGGGCGCGATGCGCCGCGCTGCCCGTCGAGGCGCAGGCACCGCGCGGGCGCCCAGGGTGGCGCTTCGCCGTCGCACAGCAAAGCGGCGAGGCCCGCGTCGTCGGCCATCCAGGCCAGGCGCTCGGCCGGCCAGTCGGGATCGAGCGGCACAAACGCCGCCCCGGCGCGCAGCACG
>JAGQJJ010000396.1 GCA_020430675.1 Myxococcales bacterium | reverse complement strand
CGCCAAGGAACGCCGCGCTCGCCGGATCGGGCAGCAGCAACTCGGCGTTGAGCCCCTCTTCGGCCCGCGTGCGCCAGGGCGTCTGGCCATGATCGCCGCGCACGAAGAAGCTCGAGCGCAGCTTCGCGCAGGGCACGCCGCCGCGACTCAACATGGCTTCGGCGATGATCGTGCGACCCGCCGCGACGTCTTCCACGCGCACCACCCGCGCCCGCGCGGTCAGCTCATCGCCCGGCTTTGGCGGCCACGCGGCGCCGAGCTCGATGCGCTGATCGAGGTGCACCAGCCGCAGCAGCCCGGAGGCCAGCTCGTCGTCGGCCAGCACGCGGAACAAGGGCTCCCAAACCAATGAAAACGCATAGTTGAGCGGCACCTCGCCCGCGCCGGCGCCGGTCAGGCGCGCATAGGCGCGGGCGCGGGCGGCGTCGACGGTGACCCGAGCGCAGGCCTCTTCGAACAGCGGCGTGGGCGTCATCGGGGCGCCGAAGAGCGAAGCCAGATAGAAGTCGCGCAGCGCGTCGCGCTCGGCGTCGGCGGCCACCACAAACGCGGGCTCGCCTTCGACCGCGGCGGCGTCGAACCGCACGCGATAGACCGGTGGGTCGGTATCGGGCAGCGCGACGGCGTAGACCGCCCACTCGACCTGGCCCGACCCGACGGCGCGCAGCACCGCGGTCTCGTGTTTGTCGGCCGAACGCCACGTCAGCACGCGCAACTCGCCGTCAGGGCTGGCATCGAGCCACAGCGACGACCCGCCGAACGGCCGACAGACCGCGCGGACCGGATTGCGCGCGCGGCGCCGGCCGACCGTGACCTGGCCCGCGCCGAACAGCTCGGCGACGGGGCCGCTGAAGCGCGCGGCGACGTAGGCAAACCAGTCGGTCTGTTCATTGCGCGCGCCGGGCGCGCCGCCGGGGCGCAGGCAAAGCTCGCCGCCGACCGGCTCGGGGCGGACGCCGACCAGCACCGGCAGATGGTCGGCGCCGTGCCGGCGGGCGCGCGGCGTGGCTTCGACCGAGAGCGCGGCCACGGTGGCCGCCTCAAAACGCGCGAGCAACTCGGCGACCGGCTCGTCGACGCGCTCGATGCCCGCGACCGCCTCGGGTCCGGGGATGACCAGCACCGCGTCGGCCGGGTAGCGGTCGTCATGGGCCTGCCACAGCGAGTCCGCCTTGTACCAGCGGCGCACGTCGGCATCGATGACCGGCACGAAGTTCACCGGCTTGCCCGGCAGCGTGCAGATCTCACGCACGAAGGTCCGCGCGTCGGCCGGGTGCACCCGGGTCGTCGCCGCCTGGGGGAACCGCGCGATCAGCGCATCGCGCACCGCCTCGGGCGCGTCGAGCGCGCGCAGCTCGGCGTCGAGCAGACTTGGGCCAGCGGCCTTCGCCAGCCGCGCTTCGGCCATCCGAATGAACGCGGCGGCGCGGGCGCGGAACGAGCGGTCGGGCCAGCGGCCGTCTTCATAGGCCCCATCGCGGCCCACGGCGGTCAGCTCGACCAGCCGGTCCACCGCCTTTGCCCAGGTCATCGTTTCGAGGTCGCCAAAATACGGCTTCGCGGTCCCGGCCAGCGCGGCGATGATCGCTTCGCGGCGCGCGGCGACCGCGGCGGCGTCGCCGGCGACCTGATCGAGCAGGCGCCCGCAACGCGCGGCGGCGTTGTCGAGGTAGTGGATGTCAGCGTCGAGGCTGCTCTTGCCCGAGGTCACGCCGCCGCCGGTGCCGCCGGCCGCGACCCACTCGACGGTGCCCGCGGCGTCGACCAGCGCCCGCTTGACCTGCGGTGAGGTCGTCGCTTCGGCGCAGGCCATGGTCACCGTGCCGAGCAGCACCGCGTCGACCGGCATCGCCGGCTCGCCGTAGCGCAAGGCCCAGGTGCCGGTGAGCAGCGCCGCCGCGCGCTCGGGGTGGCCGATGCCGCCGCCGACGCAGAGGATCACGTTCTCCGCCGCGCGCAGCCTGGGGTACGTCTCGAGCAGCAGCGCGTCGAGGTCTTCCCACGAGTGGTGCCCGCCCGCCTTGCCGCCTTCGAGGTGCACGAAGATTCGGTGATGCGGCGCCGCCTCGGCGATGCGCAGAACCTGGGTCACCTGCTGGGCCGTGCCGGGCTTGAAGGCGTTGAGCGTGCACCCGGACTGGACCAGCGAGTCCAGCAGCGCGACCGCCTCTTCGACCGGCGGCACGCCCGCGCTCACCGTCACCCCGCAGATGGGCGCGCCGCCGCGCAGCGCGTCGAGCACGCGGCCCTGGCTGCCGAGGTGCAGGTTCCAGAGGTAGGGGTCGAGGTAGAGCGCGTTGAAGCAGACCGCCGCGCCGGGCGCCAGCTTGTCGGCGACCTCGGCCAGCCGCCGGTCGAGGATGTCGGCCGTGACCTGCCCACCGCCGGCCAGCTCGGCGGTGAAGCCGGCGTTGGCCGCCGCACACACGATCGCCGCGTCGACCGTGGTCGGCGTCATGCCGGGCAGCACGATCGGCGCTTGCCCGGTGGCGCGCGTGTAGCGGTTGTCGACCACCCGCCGGCCGTCGGGCAGCGCGGCCACCTTGGGCGCAAAGTCTTTGTAGTTCAAGGCCTTGGGCACGGCCGCGCCCACGGTGAACAGCGACTCCTGCCCGGCGGTGGTGCACAGGGCGACGACCGGCACGCCCGCGCCGCGCGTGGCGGCCGCGCTGAGCCTGGCGACGCCATCGCCGGGCCCGCAATCGAGGATGAAGTCGACCTCGGCGCGCTCTGCCAAGCCGCGCAGCGTCTCGCGCCAGCGCACCGGGCGGATGAACTGCGAGTCGAGCAGCTTCTCGGCCAGATCGCGCGCTTCGTTGAGCGGCGTGCCATCGGCCGGGTCGAGCACCGGCAGCCGCAGCTTGCGCGCGTCGAAGCGCAGGCCGATCTCGCCCAGCGTGCGCGCCATGGCCGCGCGGCCGGCGGCCATCAACGGCGAGTGGAACGGTCCGCCGACGGTGAGCCACTCCCAGGTGAAACGCAGCGGACTGCCGCCCAGGCGCCCGGCCTTGCGCGCGGCGGCTTCGTCGGCCGCGACCTTCTCCAGCGCGCCGTGCAGCGCGCCCAGCCGCGCCGGGGCACCGCTGAGCACAAAGCGCGTGCGGGTATTGTGAAGGGTGACGTGCACCTGCTCGGCCGCGGGCAGGCCCTCGCCCAGTCGCGCGACGATCGCCGCCAGCCGCTCGAAGGGCAGCCCCGACACCGCGGCCATCGGCGTCGCCTCGCCGTCGCCGGTGACGCGCTCGGCCGACTGGGCCATGTGCAGGCCCTGCCACGCAAAATAGCGCACGAACTCGGCGAACCGCTCGGTCTGGATGCGGCCCTCGGCGCTCTCGGCGACCAGCAGCGCCGCCATCACGCCCTGGCTGTGCCCGGTGAGCGCCGACACGCCGCCGCGGCGCAGGGCCCGACCCAGGCCCTGCTCGTACAGCGCCCGGTAGCGGGCGATCTGGGCGGTGAAGATCAACGGCTGCGAGACCAGCGTCGACGACAGATACGCGGCCGGCGGCAGCGGGGTGGACTCTTCAGTCCAGCCCAGCGGATCGATGCCGTGGTCGACCAGGCCCGACCAGCGGAAGGGGCGCCAGGTGCTCAGATCGGCCAGCGCGGTCGACGCGGCGGCGACCAGTGGCCGCGCCTGGGGGCAGATGGCGAGCACCGCCCGCAGCTCGGCCAGCGCGTCGACGCCCTGCCCGGCGAAGGTCAGCGCGGCGCGTGGCCCCTCGGACGAGAGCCGCTCGACCAGCGCCCGCGGCTGCCCGCCCGCCGCGGTGCACGATCCGCCGAGCCAACGAGTCTCAACCTGACGGCCATCGATCTGATCGCGTTGCACGGTTCCTCCCCGGAGCCTGGCAGACTCATCAGTCTAGTCCGGGGCGTCTTACTCATCCCGCGGATTGGCCGCAAGGGCTTTCGACAAACTGGCAGGATCGGTCAGGAGGGGTCGGGCTTCGGCTCGGGGTCGGGCAGGCGGCGCAGGATGCGACCGACGAGGCCCATGAAGGTGCTCACGTTGTCGGAGGCCTGCGCGCGTTCGGGGTCAGCGAGGTCTTGCATCATCAGGCCGAGATAGGCGCCGAAGATGGTCGCGGCGGTGGCATGCAGCTCGGTCTCGGAGCACTCGTCGCTGATCGCCGGGCGCAGGATCGACGCGATGGCGGTGCGGGCGCGCCGGTGGAACTTGCTGAGCGCGCTCTGGATCTCGGGCTCGCGGTTGGCCTGCGAGAGAAATTCGAGCCAGAGCGGCACGATCACGCGCCCCCGACGGACCTCGCGGATGAGCGCCTCGCTGATGGCCTGCGAATAATCCGCTGTAATTACGGCCTCTTCAAACTGCTCATAGAGCTGGTCCATCACCTCGCGCGTCCAGGTCTCGAGGATGTCGATGAAGACCTCCTGCTTCGAGCCATAATG
Organism: Myxococcales bacterium; assembly: GCA_020430675.1. Next base: position 438 of record JAGQJJ010000396.1, on the reverse strand, counting down.
CCAATAGAAGCTGCCCTTTGAGGCTTTGGCCGCAGCGCAGATGTCATCGACGGTGGTCGCGTGATAGCCGCCATCGCGAAAGCAGGCATAGGCGGCGTGGCGGATCTCTTGTCGCTTGGCCTCGCCGCTGGGATTTCGCTTGCGCGCGCTGGTCACCTCGCCCTCCCACTCGACTGGTCGGTCTGTTCGCGCGCCACCATAGCGAAGGCGTCGGTCGATTGCACCTTTGGTCTTGGCCTTCTGCTAGTCTCGGACGAACGCTTTGCGGAGGGGTCGACCATGGCGGCGAGAGAGCTCGTTCTGTTGGTGGCGCTGGGGTTTGCCGCGGGCTGCGTGCCCGGCGGCGGCGGGGGTGGCGGCGGTGGCGGCGGCGAACCGGGCGACACCGATGACGGGGGCGTGGATGGCGCCGCGGGCCCCGATGCGGCGATGCAGGTG
>JAGQJJ010000395.1 GCA_020430675.1 Myxococcales bacterium | reverse complement strand
TGCTCGGCTGCCCGATGTGCCCCGGCGAAGGCGGCGAGGGCGAAGGCGAAGGCGAGGGTGAAGGCGAAGGCGAGGGTGAAGGCGAGGGTGAAGGCGAAGGTGAGGGTGAAGGCGAAGGCGAAGGCGAGGGTGAAGGCGAGGGCGAAGGCGAGCCGCCGATGGGCCCGGGCTGCCTGCCCGAAGACGACGCCGCCACCAAATGCGCCAAGGTCTGCGGCTGGCTCGGCGCCTGCGCCGCGTCGGACGATTACTGCCCCGGCTACGGCCCCGAAGACGAAGCCGCGGTGCGCATGGGCTGCGAGATGACCTGCGCCGGCAACGCGGTGCTCGCCACGCTGGTCTGCCCGCATACCATGTGCCAGCAGACGATCGACTTCGCTGGCGGCGCCAACCCGGCGTTTGCTGAAGCCTGCGCCGGCGGCGGCGAAGGCGAAGGCGAAGGCGAGGGTGAGGGCGAAGGTGAACCGGCCGACGCCTCTCCGATCGACGCCGCGCCGGTCGACGCCGGGGTTCAGGACGCCGCGCGGGCCAACTGATCGCGCCTTGCGCCCGGCGCCATTTTCGCCGGATAATTCCTTCGGGGATTCAACCTCGGAGGTGCGCCGTGGGCCTGCAGATCAACACCAATCTGTCATCGCTCAACGCCCAGCGGCAGCAGCGCACGCATGATGCGCTCTTGCAGAAGGCCTTCGCGCGGCTGAGCAGCGGCCTGCGCATCAACTCGGCGGCCGATGACGCCGCCGGGCTCGCGATCAGCAATCGGTTCACCAGCCAGACGCGCGGCCTCAACCAGGCCATCCGCAACGCGGGCGACGGCATCTCGCTGGTGCAGACCGCCGAGGGCGCGTTGTCGTCGGTCACCGAGAACCTTCAGCGCATTCGCGAGCTGTCGATCCAGGCGGCCAACGGCACGCTGACCGACGCCGATCGGCAGGCGATCCAGTCCGAGATCGACCAGCTCGGCGAAGAGATCGGCCGTGTCTCCGACACCACGACCTTCAACGGCAAACGCCTGCTCGACGGCTCGGGCGGCGCGCAGCGCTTTCAGGTCGGGGCCAACGCCAACGAGACCATCCGCGTGGGCGCGATCGACGCCCGTCCTCAACGCCTGGGCGCTGACGCGAGTCTGACCGGGGCCCAGATTGACCCCTCGGGTCTGCAGGCCGGCGAGCTGAGCATCAATGGCGTGGCCATCCGCCCGACGCAGGCCACCGATGACACCGTCTCGTCGGCGGGCAACGCGCGCAGCGCCATCGCCGTCGCCGCGGCCATCAACGACGCCTCGGCGGCCACCGGGGTCACCGCGCAGGTCAACGCCACGGTGGTCGAAGGCCAGGCCATCGGCGGCGGCGCGCTCGATACCAACAACACGCTGACGATCAACGGCGAGACGATCTCGAGCGTGCAGGTGAACCCCGACGACGCGGGCGACGGGCTGATCGAGGCGATCAACGCCGTCAGCGACCGCACCGGGGTCACCGCCGTGCGTAACGCCGATGGCGCGCTCACCCTGACCGCCGAAGACGGGCGCAACATCGACGTGCAGACTACGGGCAACGCAGCGGCGATCACCGGCATCGCCGCCGGCACCACCACCGGCACGGTCAGCCTGAGCAGCGAGCAGCAGTTCACGGTGGCCGGCGCCGACCCGCTCGACGCTGGCTTTGCGCCCGCGCTGGCCGGCGTCACGGGCGCCAACGCCGTGTCGACCATCGACGTGACCACCGTCGACGGCGCCAACCGCGCGCTCGACATCGTCGACCGCGCGCTGGGCCAGGTCAGCGACACCCGCTCGCGGCTCGGCGCGCTGCAGAACCGCTTCGAGTCGACCATCAGCAACCTGGCCAACGTGTCGGAGAACGTGCAGGCGGCCAACAGCCGCATCGCCGACGCCGACTTCGCCGAAGAGATCGCCAATCTGGTGCGCGAACGCATTCTCAACCAGGCCAACGTCTCGGTGCTGGCCCAGGCCAACAGCTCGCAGCGCTCGGCGCTGGCGTTGCTCGGCGGCTGACGGGCGGCCCGCTCATTCCCCAGACGCAAGGAGACCGGTCATGATGACCGAAGGCGACAAGCTGCCCGCGTTCACCGTGCTCGACGATCATGGCCAGCCGGTGAGCACCGCCGATCTGGCCCACGGCACGGTGGTGCTCTACTTCTATCCGAAGGACGACACGCCGGGCTGCACCAAGGAGTCCTGCGCCTTTCGCGACGCGCTTGACGCCTTCACCGAGCGCGGCACGCGCATCTTTGGCATCAGCGCCGACGACGTCGACAGCCATGTCCGCTTCCGCGACAAGTTCGGGCTGACGTTCCCGCTGCTCGCCGACACCAAGCGCGTGCTCTGTGAGGCGTTTGGCGTGTGGGGCGAACAGCAGTGGCAGGGCCACAAGTACCAGGGCATCGCCCGCACGACCTTCGTCCTGCGCGATGGCGTGGTGATCAAGGTCTTCCCCAACGTCGACGTGATGGGCCACGCCGAGCGGGTCTTGGCGGCGGTCTGATCCTCAGAAGAGGAGCGAAGCCAGCCGGCGGCGGGTGCTGATGACCAGCGGGTCGTTGTGCCCGATCAGGTCGAACAGCGAGAGCAGGGCTTTGCGCCCGGCGTCTTCACGGAAGCTGCGATCGCGGCTGACCACTTCGAGGAAGGCGGCAAACGCGGAGGGCAAGTCGCCTTCCAGCGCGCAGGTGGCGCCCAGCCCGTACCATGCCTCCACGTCGCCCGGGTTGGCCTGGGTGGCCGCCTCCAGGTCGATCCGCACGCCAGCGTCGGCGCCAAAGTCGAGCACGCCGCGCAGCCGGTTGGCCGCCTCGAACTGCGGGTCACCCTCTTCGACGCGGTCGATCCAGCTCAGCGCCGCGCCGGTGTCGCCCTCGCTGAGCGCGACGCGCGCCATGCCCAGCAACGCCTCGCCGTGGTTCGGCGTGGCGGCCAGCACCTTGCGCCACGCGCGGGCGGCTTCGTCGGAGTGACCGGCGGCAAACGCCTCGCGCGCCACTTCGAGCGGATCGGCCTCGGGCGCCTTGACGTGCCGGTCGAGGAACTTGCGAAGCTGCGGCTCGGTCAGCGCGCCCTGGAAGCCGTCGAGCGGCTGCCCGTCCTGGAACAAGTAGACCGTCGGGATGCTCTGCACCCGGAATGCCATCGCCACCTGCGGCGACTCGTCGACGTTGATCTTCACCAGCTCGAAGGCGCCGCGATACTCGTTGGCCAGCTTCTCCAGCGCCGGGCCCAGCGTCTTGCAGGGCCCACACCAGGGCGCCCACAGATCGACCAGCACCGGCACCTCGCGGCTGCGCAGCAGCACCTTCTCCTGGAAATCGACGTCGGTCGCTTCGAACACGTACTGGGCGGTCATCATGGGGGAAACTCCTGGGCGCAGCGGCGCGGTGACGAACAGTAGGCACGGCGAGGCGCGGGCGCAACCGGTAGCGTTGCGCCGGGCCCGCGGCACTGGTAGATCACCGTGGAGTCACGCTTTGGGGAGGCCGCAGTGACCGAGATCATCCGCCTGCTGGGCGACGACGCCGAGAAGTACTTGGGCCATCAGTGCCAGACGATCGCAGCCAGCCAGCTGCACGCGCCCGGGCCGGATTACATCGAGCGCGTCTTCATGGACACCGACCGCAAGAACCCGGTGCTGCGCAACCTGCAGACCCTGTTCAACGGCGGGCGCCTCGGCGGCACGGGCTACGTCTCGATCCTGCCGGTCGACCAGGGCATCGAGCACTCGGCGGGCGCGTCGTTTGCGCCGAACCCGCGCTATTTCGACCCCGCGGCGATCGTCGAGCTGGCCATCGAAGGCGGCTGCAACGGCGTCGCGTCGACGCTGGGCGTGCTCGCCGCCACCGCGCGCCGCTACGCGCACCGCATCCCGTACATCGTCAAGCTCAACCACAACGAGCTGCTCAGCTACCCGAGCCGCTTCGACCAGGTGATGTTTGCCCGGGTCAAGCAGGCGTTCGAGATGGGCGCGATCGGTGTGGGCGCTACGATCTACTTCGGCAGCGCCGAGAGCAGCCGCCAGATCGTCGAGGTCTCGCAGGCTTTCGAGGCCGCCCACGAGCTGGGCCTGTTCACCATCCTGTGGTGCTACACCCGCAACAACGCCTTCAAGGTCGACGGCGTCGACTACCACACCTCGGCCGACCTGACCGGGCAGGCGAACCATCTCGGCGTGACCATCAAGGCCGACATCATCAAGCAGAAGCTGCCCACCAATAACGGCGGCTACAACGCGGTGAAGTTCGGCAAGACGCACCCCAAGGTCTACAGCGAGCTGACGACCGATCATCCGATCGACCTGTGCCGGTACCAAGTGGCCAACTGTTATATGGGCCGCATCGGGCTCATCAACTCGGGCGGCGAGAGCGGCAAGAACGACCTGGTCGACGCGGTGCGCACCGCGGTGATCAACAAGCGCGCCGGCGGCATGGGGCTCATCTTGGGGCGCAAGGCGTTCCAGCGCCCGGTCGCCGAGGGCGTGACCATCCTCAACGCCGTGCAGGACGTCTACCTCGACGGTGACATCGGGCTGGCCTGAGCCTTCTGACCGTCCTCAGCGGCGCGGGGCAGGCTTGGGCGGAATCCGCAGCTCCAGGCCGACGGGCACATCATTCGGATTGCGAATCAGGTCGCGGTTGGCGTTCCAGATGATGGTCCAAGCGTCGACGTCGCCATAGTACTGGGCGGCGATCTTGTAGAGCGAGTCGCCGGTGCGCATGCGGTGCTTGCGAAAGGTCATCAAGACGCCGCGGGTGTCGACGGCGAGCACGCTGTTGTAGAGCAGCGCGAGGCCGCCGCCGTCGGTGGTCTGGTCGCACCAAAGCTCGATGGCATCGGCGCGGCCGGGCG
>JAGQJJ010000394.1 GCA_020430675.1 Myxococcales bacterium | reverse complement strand
ATGAGCGAAGAGATCACCCTGACGGTCGGCGACCCCAACGATCGGTCGGTGCGCAAGGTGGCCACCCTCACCGCCGGCCAGCGCCGGGTCATTCACATCGAGCGCCTGTGATGCGCCTCGCTGCCGCCCTCTTCGGCCTCGTGTTGTTGCTCGCCTGCCCCGCGGCGGCGACGCCCACCGAGCCGACCACGCCCGAGCAGGATCTGCGCGACGCGGAAAACTCTTACTACTACGGCGATTACCCCCGGGTCATGGCCAAGCTGGCGCCGCTGGTCGAGCCCGACATCCTGCTCGCCGATCCGGCCGCGGTGGCCCGCGCCTACGAGCTGCTCGGGCTGGCTGCGTTTTTCCTCGACCAGCAGGCCGACGCGCGCACCTGGTTCGAGCGCCTCATCCGCTACCGGCCCGACGCTGCGCTGAACCCGGTCGTGGTGCCGCCGCCCGCGGTCGCCTTCTTCGATGACATCAAAGCCGGCCTCTCTGACGAGATCAGCCGCAAACGCGAGGCCTTGCGGCGTGAGCAGGAGGCCGAAGAGGCGCGCCGTCGGCAGGCGACGCAGACCCAGGTCAAGGTCGAGACGCAGGTCAACAGCCGCCTGGTCGCCGGCCTGCCGTTTGGCATCGGCCAGTTTCAAAACGGCGACGACGCGCTCGGCTACACCTTTCTGAGCACCGAGGTCGTCGCCATCGGGCTCTCGGGGTTCTTCTTCCTGGCCGTCGAGGATCTGCGCCAGACCGATGGCCGCTTCGCGCGCTCCGACGTGGCCCGCGCCGAGAACTACCAGACCGCGCAGCTCATCAGCGGCGGCATCGCGCTGGGCCTGATGGTCACCGGCATCGCGCACGCGCTGCTGACCTACGAGCCCGAGCGCCCGCTGCGCGAGACGCCGATGCCGGCCCCCGACAGCGCCGCACCGCCGGTCGGACAGACGTTGTTCACCTTCTGACCGGGGCCGCGACAAACCACGCCGGCGGTGTTAGATTGCCGCCAGCAGGTTCGCGGAGACCCCAGAATGCCCAGTCTCGCCGTCGCCGGAGGCAAGAGCTTCCCGGTGTTGCGCAAGCTCACGTCGATCGGCTGCGACGGCGATGACGACGTCCGCCTCACCGACCCGAGCGTCGGCCCCACGCACGCCCATATCCGCCTCGAAGGCGGCCGCTTCGTGCTCGTCGCGCAGTCGCGGGCGTGGCCGGTCAAGGTCAACGGCAAGAAGGTGCGCAAGCAGGGGCTGGAGCATGGCGACGAGATCGAGCTCGGCGACGTGCACCTGGTCTTCAACCTGTGGGACGAGCCCCCGAGCGCCGAGCCCGAGCGGCCGGGCGACATCGATGAGATGCGCGCCTATCGCCGGCTGGCCGAGTTCTCGATGCGCCTCGGCAGCTTCGAAGACGTCGACGCCCTGCTCGAAGTGCTGATGGACGAGATCGTGGCCCTCACCGGCGCCGACAAGGGCCTCCTGCTCATGGTTGACGGCGACGGCCTCTCGGTGCGCACCGCGCGCAACCTGAACCGGCAGAGCATCGCCGCCAGTCTCGAACAGGTCAGCGACAGCATCATCGGGCGGGTGGTCGAGTCCCGGCAGCCGCTCATCATCAGCGATGCGCTCAACGACTCGGCGTTCAAGAGCAGCGTCTCGGTCATGCAGCTCAAGCTGTGCAGCGTCATGTGCGTGCCGCTGCTCTTCGGTCGCACGCTGTTCGGCGCGATCTACGTCGGCAACGACAACGTGGTGAACCTGTTCGACCAGCGCTCGCTCGACCTGCTGACGGTCTTTGCCGGCCAGGCGGCCATGCTGCTCGCCCACGCCTTGCAACGCGCGGCCTTGCGCGATGACAACGCCCGCCTGCGCGCCGAGATCGAGGGCCAGAAGTTCGGCGCGCTCATCGGGAGCTGCGACGCGATGAAGGCGGTCTTCCGGCGCGTCGAGAAGGTCGCCGCCACCGACATCAGCGTGCTCATCCTCGGCGAGACCGGCACCGGCAAGGAGCTGATCGCGCGCGAGATTCATCGGCGCTCGCGCCGCGGTGAGGGGCCGTTTGTTGCGGTCAACTGCGGCGCCATCCCCGAGAACCTGCTCGAAAGCGAGCTGTTCGGGCACCGACGCGGCGCGTTCACCGGCGCGGTCGAGAACAAGATGGGCTGCTTTCAGGCGGCCGACGGCGGCACGCTCTTCCTCGATGAGATCGGCGAGATGCCGGTGCACCTGCAGGTCAAGCTGCTGCGGGCCATTCAGGAGCGCACCATCACCCGCGTGGGCGACAGCAAACCGACCCCGATCGACCTGCGCCTGTTGACCGCGACCCACGTCGATCTGGAACAGGCCATCCGCGATGGGCGCTTTCGCGAAGACCTGTACTACCGCATCAACGTGGTGGCGATTCCCCTGCCCCCGCTGCGCGACCGCGACGAAGACGTGGTGCTCATCGCGCGCTACCTGCTCGACCGCATCGCCCGAGAGTACGGCCAGCAGGTGCGCGGTCTGGCGCCCGAGGCGATGATCGCGCTGCGCAAACACAGCTGGCCCGGCAATATTCGCGAGCTCGAAAACCGGCTCAAGAAGGCGGTCGTGCTCGCCGACGGCCCGCTGCTGACGGCCGATGATCTCGACCTCGACGAGACCGTGCTCTCGGACGCCATCCTGCCGCTCGCCGAGGCCAAAGAGGCCTTCCAGCGCCGCTATATCGACCAGGTGCTGGCGCTCAACGACGGCAACCGCACCAAGACGGCCCGCGACCTCGGCGTCGACCCGCGCACCATCTTTCGGCACCTCGAAAAGGTCCGCGACAGCGACGACGAGTGAAAAACCCGCAGATCAGTGGTCATTTTTCGACCGCCTCCCCTTTGCAGCGATCAAACGCCTTCTGCTAAAAACGCCCGTCGCTGGAACCTGGCAGCATGCGGCGCTGCCGGCGACGACGGAAAAAGACGACCTAGATGGGGAAGAGCAAATGCTTCGACTGCGTGACTGGCTGATCATCGCTCTGGCTGCCGCTTCGCTCACCTTGACGGTGGCCTGCGACGACGGGGACTCCGGCGGCGACAACGGCGCCGACATGGGCACCGGCGGCGAAGGTGAAGGCGAAGGTGAAGGCGAAGGTGAGGGCGAAGGCGAGGGTGAAGGCGAAGGCGAAGGCGAAGGCGAGGGTGAAGGCGAGGGTGAAGGCGAAGGCGAGGGTGAAGGCGAAGGCGAGGGTGAAGGCGAGGGCGAGTGTGTCGAAGACACCGGCGCGCTCGACGCCGCCGCCATCGCGCCCGACCGCCCGGGTCCTGGCACTCGCGTGACCAGCCTCGGCATCCCGGCCAACCTCGATGAGGCCGACAACGTCGGCTGCACCCGCGACGACGTCACCGTCGGCGCCAACCAGGGCTCGGGCCTCAGCGGCCTGCTCGGCCTGGCCATGGTCAACCTCAACAGCCTGGTGCAGCCCGACGAGAACGGCGAGATCTCGGTCATCCTGCTCGGCGAGCTCAACGGCTGGGCCGCCGGCCAGACCGGCAACGCGGTCGCCGGCGCTTCGCTCGACCTGTTCATCGGCGAGCAGCAGGGGGATGACTTCTGGATCAGCGCCAGCTCGCTCGACGAGAACGGCAACCCGATCATCCGCTTCGCCGACGCCGACCTGTCGTGCGGCGCGGTCAGCACCCCGCCCAGCGACTTCTTCCTGTCGCTGCCGGTCGATCCGTTGGTCATCGACCTCTCGCTGTCGGAGACCAAGTTCAACGGTGAGCTGCGCGCCGAAGCGGCGGGCTACAGCGTCGTGAAGGGCACCCTCTCGGGCTACCTGACCATCGACGCCATCAAGGAGCTCATCCAGAAGATCCAGATGATCTGCGCGGCGCCCGACGCCCCCGGCTTCTGCCAGCAGGTCAACCAGATCCTCGACCCGAACGGCGACATCGACATGCTGATCAACGACGTCGTGCTGCCCATCCTGCGCGGCGCCGACGCGCGGGTGAACGCCGATGGCTCGGTCACCGACGGCGACACCTGCCGTGCCGACCAGAGCTGCAACGCGGTCAGCGTCTGCCTCTCGCTCGAGAGCACCGCGACCCACATCGCGGGCGTGGCGGCCGCTCAGTAAGGCCTCGCGCTGCGAACGAAAAGGCCGGCCTTCGGGTCGGCCTTTTCATTTCGAATGCCCTACCAGATGCTCTCGATGCGGGCGCCCGGGTAGTAGTGGTTGAGGATCGCGCGGTAGTCATAACCCGCCCGGGCCTGCCCGAGCGCGCCGTGCTGGCACAGGCCCACGCCGTGGCCGAAGCCGCCGCCGTGGAAGATCCACTCGTCAGGCGGGCCATCGGGCGCGCCGCCGCGGCGCTCGACGACCCAAAGCCCGCTGCGCAGGCGGCCGAGCAGCCGTCGGTTGGCGGTCGCGCCCTTCACCACCAGCTTGCCGTCACGGCCGATGTACTGCGCTTCGAGCACCCGCCCGCTGACGCCGCGGCGCAAGGGCACGATGGCCACCACCGGTCCGATGGCCTGCTTCGCGTTCACCGCCGCCGTCACCCGCGCGCCGGGGACCCGCTTCGTCCACCGGTGCACGCCCGACCGGCGCGCGCTCTGGGCGCACCAGGCGCCCACCGGCGGATGGGCGATGAAGCGCGCCACCGCCTCTTCGCCCACCGGCGCGATGCCCATCGGCGCGTCGGGCACGCCGCTCAGCGTCGGATCGGGCGCCCCGCCCCACATCGCGTGCCATGCCTCGGTGTGGCCGCCGCAGGCCGAGTGATAGACGGTGTCGGTCATGCCCGAGGGCCCGAAGAGCACCTGGCCGCGCGTCGCCCGCACGGCGGCGGTGGTCGCCGCGGTGGCCTGCGCCGCGCCGGTATGCGCCTGGCAATGGGGCTCGCCGCAGATC
>JAGQJJ010000393.1 GCA_020430675.1 Myxococcales bacterium | reverse complement strand
TGTCGAAAGCGGTCGATGTGACCCTGCCGCCCGTTCCGGGCGAAGGGTTTGCGGCTGCCGTCGACGAACGATGGCACGCGCGTTGGTCGAAGCCCTGGCCGGCCTGCTCACCGGCCCCGTGCGCGCGGTGCACCTGACCCAGATCGACGGCGCGCCCGCCGCACACTCCGCCCTGGCGCCCACGTTCGTCGCCGCGGGCTTCCGCGCCACCGCCACCGACCTGCTGCTGCGGCGCGGCGACCGACGCTGAACCGTCAGCGCGGTCGCCCACACGCGCCTCGATGGCTGGCATTGTCACCAAACATCGAGTGCGCTACTGCTCAACGCACTCTGATCGAGGAGCGGCGATGCCGATCAAGGAGAGCCTCAACGCCAAGCCCGTGACCCTGGGCGACCTGCTCGGCAACGGCAAGCGATATGTCATCTCGCATTTTCAGCGGAACTATGCCTGGGACGAGCCGGAATGGGCCGAGCTGTGGGACGACATCTGCCAACTCCATGCGCATCAGAACGAGAGGGCCGAGCACTATCTTGGCGCCATCGTGTTGCAGTCACTTGAGGCCAGCAGCGATCGACGCATCATCGACGGTCAGCAGCGGCTCGTAACGCTCAGCCTCCTGGCGCTCGCGGTCATCGGCCGCATCCAACACCTTGCCGACGATGGGAAGGACGCCGACGACAACCGCGAGCGGGTTCGCCTCTTGCGGGAGAAGTTCGTCAGCACACGGCACCCGGCGTCGTTGCAGTATCACCCTCGCCTGTCGCTGAATCGGAATGACAACCCCTACTACTCGACCTATCTCGTTCAGGGACAGCGCGGCCGACGGACGGCGCTCAAGGGCTCGCTTCGGCGACTTCACGACGCGCTGTGCTTTTTCGAGATCAAACTGACGCAGCTCTTTGGTGAGACCGCGACGGGGCAGACGCTCGCAGCCTTTCTGGATGACGTCGTCGCGGCGCGTCTTCGCTTCATCGAGATCGTCGTCGAGGACGATGAGACCGCCTATACCGTCTTCGAGACGCTCAACGCCCGAGGGATCGCCCTCGGCACGGCCGACCTGCTCAAGAACTACTTGTTTCACATCGCTTCGCATGGCGGCGAGCCCGACCTGGAGAGCGCGATCCAGCTTTGGGACCAGATCATCAATCTGGTGCCGATGGACCAAGTGTCGACCATGTTCTTCCACAAGCTAGCGGGCCGCGTGTCCGGACTGCGGGAGAAACGGGTCTTTGCTGAGGTCAAGCGCATCGTGCCCGGGCAGGTCGACGTCTTTGCATTCCTCCGCGAGATGAAGGACACGGCAGATATCTATGCGGCACTTGACGATCCAAGCGCACCGTTCTGGGTCGAGTTTCCCGGCGCTCGCCGCGAGATCGAGCGACTGAAGCTGCTGCGTATCGAGCAGGTGCGTCCGCTGATCCTTGCTGCGCTGCCTCGCCTGGAAGGACGACCAGAGCGATTCGTCAATCTGCTGCGCCGGCTGGTGGTGCTGGCGGTGCGAAGCTGGGTGGTCCGAGTCAACACGGGCGACATCCAGCGCGCCTATCAAGAGGCGGCGCTCGCCACGGAGCGGGGTGAGCTGCGAAGTCCGCGGGCGATGGCGCACAAGCTGCGCGGCATTCATGTCTCAGATGAGCAGTTTCGAGCGGCCTTCGCCCAGCTCTCGTTGAGCCCAAAGGGGCCGCGCAGGCAGGTGGTTCGGTATCTGCTGAGCGAGCTGGAGGTGGGGCTTGGCGGTCAGCCGATCGACTTTGAGGGCACCGACGCGACCGTCGAGCACATCCTGCCCGAGAACCCGGGGGGAAACTTCCCGGCTTTTTCAGGCGAGGTGCAACGCGACTCGCTGATTCGACTCGGCAATTTGACGCCCTTGGAGTTCGACAAGAACCGGGCGCTGGGATCAGCCGACTTCGCCCGCAAGCGCCAGGTCTTTGCGACGAGCAAGTTCAGGCTCACGCAGGCCATCGTGTCGACGGAGTGGACGCCAGACGCCGTTCGCGCCCGTCAAGGCACGATGGCGGACATCGCCGTGCGCGTGTGGTCAGCCGACGATGCACCGGATGAATAGCGCAGAAGAGTCCACCGAAGCGGAGATCAGCGCCCGAAGGCGGGGTCGAGGTGCCAGTCGGCGTCGAAGAAGCCGAGGGCGCGGCCGCCGTTGGCGTCAAAGACCACGTAGTCGGGCAGGCCGGAGCGGGAGCTGAACGGGGTGAGGCCCAGCAGCAGCCGGGCTTTGCCGGGGGGCGCGACCATGACCGCGCCGAGGGCGTCGCCGTCGGGGTGCACGGCCATGAACGCCGCGCCGGCGAAGGCGCGGTCGCCGACGCGCACCTGGGCATCATCCCATTCGATGCCATCGATCGCCTGCCCGGTGGCCGCCGCGCCGAGGCGGATGAGCTGGTAGCCGGCGGCCTGGGCCTCGGCGGCGCGCTCGGCGGGCAGGGCGCAGGCGTGACCGTTGCCGATGATGGCCCAGAACGAGATGAACCAGGCGGCGAGGCGAGCGTGGGTCGCGTCGGGCGCGATGAAGCAGAAGGGGCGGCGGAAGACCTGGTTGAAGGGCCCATAAGCGGCGGCGCGTTTGCCGGCGGGGCGGCCGATGTCGATCGCCTCGCCGACCACGCGATGGGCCTCGCCGTCGACTTCGACGCGGGTCACCCCGGCGGCGGCGAGCAGGGTGGCGTCGAGACGCAGGTGGCGCACGTTGTTGGTCGTCAGCCGCACGGTGTCGCCGTCGCGCACCGAGTCGACGAAGACGTCCGCCAGCGGGCTCGCGGCGGCTTCGACGCGCACGAAGCTGAAGCTGGGGCTGTAGCCGGGCGAGGGGCTGCGGAAGTGGAAGTCGAACCGGAAGGGTTCGCGGCTGCGCTCGGCCATCCACTCGAACATGGGCGGCCAATCGACGCAGTCGGTGCCTTGACCGATGCCGGCGCTCCACCAGTGTCCGGCGCCGGGCTGCTCGTGGTAGCGCGCTTCGGTCACCTCGCTGGCGGCGGCGAACATATCGCGACCCTCGCGCACCGGCACGTTGTTGTCGGCGTCGCCGTGAATGACGTAGACGGCGTGCGCGGCGAGGTTCTCCAGGTAGTCCATCGTCTCGCTATGGGCCCGCGCGCGGCCCACCGGGCCCTCGGGGCGGGGCACGCCGGTGTAGCTGTAGAACGATGACCATCCGGCGCTGGGGCCGACCAGCGCAAAGCGATCGGGCGTGGTCACGCCGACGTGCCAGCTGCCGTGGCCGCCCATCGAGTGGCCCGTGAGGTAGACGCGCAGGGGGTCGATGGCAAAGCGCGCCATGGCGTCGTCGAGCGTGGCCAGGGCGTTGAAGCGGCCCCACTCCTCCCAATCGAAGCCGAAGGGGCGGCGGTTGGTGGGCGCGATGACATAGAGCCAGTCCTTGGCAGCGTATGAGCCCGACTGGCCGATGGCTTCGACCCCGGCGCCGTGCAGCGACAAGGCGAGCGCGTATTGGCGGCCGGGTTCGACCTGGGGCGGCGGGTTGACGCCGTAGTACTGCACCGAGCCGTCGATGGGCGTGCGGAAGGTCTGGCGGTAATTGCCGGCGGCGGCGCGCGTGGTCAGGACCAGCTCGGCTTCGTAGCCGTGCTCGAGGCCGCGCGCTTCGAGCTGAAGGTGGATGGGCACCTCGGCGCCTTCTTCGGGCCAGGGATGCTTGGGGCGCAGTTCGAAGCCGAGCTGGCTCACCGCGCCACCGGGCAGCGCGGGGTAGGCGGTGGCGGTGGCTTCGAGCTGGTCGCTCTCGACCACGCGGGCGGTGACGGTGCGGGCCGATTCGGGGCGCAGGTTGAGCACCATCACGCCGAGCCAGAGCGGCGCGGCCTCACCAGCGCGCAGATCGGGCGCGGTGCGGTCGCCGAAGTGGAAGAAGACCTCGTCGGGCGTGGTGAAGAGCTGCAACTTCGGCGCGCCGCGGCCGGGATCGGCGGCGAAGGCGACCACCGGGTCATCGGGGTCGACCACAAGCGGCACCCGCGCGCGGCCGCTGCCGTACGGGTCGCCGGGCTGCACCGAGCCGGGGGTGTAGAGCGCCGAGACGCGGTCAGGCGTGGCGAAGAGGCGCTGGCCGGGCGGCACGGGCACGCGGCCGATGGCGTAGCCGGCGGTGATGCCCCAATGGGAGAACGTGCCGTCTTCTTCGACCACGGTGTCGTACCAGCGCGCGCCGTCGTCGCGGGTGCGGCGCGGTGGGTAGTGCACGTCGCCGTCTTCGAACTCGGGGCCGAGCGGGTCGGCGTCGCGGGGCACCGTGCCGCGCAGCCAGTCGAGGCCGGCGATCGGGGTGGGTTCGGTGACGGGGACGACCGGCGGCGGCATCCACGGCCCGGCGTCGACCTCGGCATCGGCCGGCAGGGCATCGAGCGCGGCGGCGTCATTCGGTGCGGCGTCGGGCGGATCTGGATCGGGCTGCGCGTCGGGCGTGGGCTCGATCAGCACCCGAACGTCGCCTGCGGCGTCGGCGCCACCGTCATCACAGGCCGCGCAGATCAACAGCGCGGCCACCAGCATCACGCAGCGTGTCGCCATGGTCACCTCCCCTGCCAATTTGCAGTCTGCGCCTTTCCCGGCCCCTGGCTCAACGGGCGGCGGGCATTGACATTGATCGGCCACCCGCGCCAGATCAGCCCATGCGCCTTTTGCCGTGCTGCTTTCTTGCCGCGCTGACCCTCGCTTGCGTCGAAGGCGCCGATCCGCCTCCGAGCGCGCGGCCGGTGCCGGGCGCGCCGGGGCTGCGCGTGGCGCCCGATCCCGGGCCGCCGCCGCTGGAGCAGCCGCCGCGGGCGACGTTGTGGCAACGCGAAGGCGACGGCTGGCGCGCGCTGGGCCGGGTGACCGCGGTGGCGCCGGG
>JAGQJJ010000392.1 GCA_020430675.1 Myxococcales bacterium | reverse complement strand
TGAGCCACCGGCGCAGCATCCGCCCGCGCCGGCTGTGCCGGATGAACTCGTACTCCAGCGCGTTGACCTTTTGCGCCAGCGCCCGGGTCTGGGCCAGTCGGGGGTCGCGCGACCACAGCAAGGCCCGCGTCCGACCGCTGGTGTGCCAACTGTTCGCCGCCGCCTTCAGGTCGCGTTGCAGGCCCAGCCGCGGCCGGGCGCCATCCAGCCATTGCGTCACCTGTGACCAGCGGCGGACCAGGGCGTCGTGGGCCGGCTCGACGTAGCCCTCCGCCTTGCCGTCGATCTCCACCGAGCCGCGCACGAGCAGGCGGGCGTCGACAAACAGGTTGACCACCGCCAGCGTCACCTTGGCCTTGCTGCGCACATAAGCCCGCAGCTCGCCGTCCATCACGCGCCGCGACGAGCGCTTGCCGCCCTCGCTTTGCACCATGCGCAGCATCAACTCCTGGATGGTCTCCTTCTGGGCGTCGTCGGCCTGCGCGTAGAGCGCCGAGGCGCGTCGCTCGATCCAGCCGGCGATGTCACCCACCGCGTCCAAGTGCTCGCGCCGCAGCGTCCGGCCGGTCTCGTGGCTGCCCAGATAGCCGAGGTACATCTCGGCCAGCCGCATCGAGAGCAGCGGCAGGCCGCCCGGCGAACGGGCCACCTCGCGCACCAGATCATCGATCAGCGCCAGCGGCTCGAAGTAGAGGACGCGCAGCGTAGCCGGCCCACAGACGACCCGGCGCAACGCCTCGGCGTCCATCGCTGGGATGATGAACCGCCGGAGAGGCAAACCCGCCTGCTCGGCCAGCGCTGCGACGCGGGCCTCATGATCGCTGCGCACGGTCGCGATGATGCGCAGTGTCGGATGCGTCGTCGGCGACGTCTGAAGCGCTTGAAAGAACGCCTCGCGCTCGGCCCGCGGGCAGCCGCGCGTGAAGACGCCATCGAGGGCGTCGAGCACCAGCAGCGCGCGCGGGGCCTCTTCATGCAACGCGCCGAGGCACTCGGCGAGCGACTTCATCGGCGTGGCGCCGGGCCGAATGGGACCGAGCACCTGCCATCCGCCCGCGGCCTTCAACCGAGGCGCCAGGCCCCCGTTGATCAGGCTGGTCTTGCCCGCGCCGCTGGCACCAATGACCGCGATCAGCCCCTCCGCGGGCTCAGCATCCAGCAGCCCGGTCAGGGCCTCGATCTCGTCTTCGCGGCCAAACAAAAGGCCTTCGCGCTGCGGATCGTCTTCGTAGGCGTCCGCCCCGCGCCAGGGGTTGGCCGCGGCGTCGAGCACCGGATCATCGACCAGATGGGCGACCATCTCCGCGCCATCGGGCCAGAAGACAAAC
This sequence comes from Myxococcales bacterium, assembly GCA_020430675.1. Next base: position 3,543 of record JAGQJJ010000392.1, on the reverse strand, counting down.
TCCCCCTTGTCGTGCTGGGGCAGCGCCCAAAGCTGCGGCGTCTGCCGGGTGATCGGGCCGATCGCGCGGCCGATGTGCATCTGCAGCTCGGTCGCGGTGATGATGCCATCGCGCTGGCCATCGGGGCCGCACATGTCGGCCGCGCCGCGCAGCCCGTCCATCAGGGCGGCGGCGAAGGGCGAGTGTCCGCCGACCATGCCGCGCCGGCCGATCAGCATGCCGCCGACCTCATCGAAGGCCTTCTCGTCGGCCGCCGATGAGGTGAGCACCTGCGCCGCCTTGCTGCCGACGCACCGCTTGTACTCGTATCGGTGCAGCCGCCGCCCCGCGATGCACGGCTCCTGCCCCCCGCGCACGCTGCTGGCCGCCCAGCGGAAGCTGCCGGCGAAGCAGCAGTCGAGCACCAGCAGGACATGGCTGCATCGCACCCGGGCCAGGTCATCGTTCAGGTCGCGCATGGGCAGCAGGGTCTGCCGCTGGTCGTGCGCCTGCTGACCTTCGCGGAAGACGAGGTAGCCCTCGGGTCGATCGCCGGTGTCTTCGGCGATGCCATGGCCGGCAAAATAGACCAGCAGACGGTCCGCCTCATCGAGGTTGAGCAGCTCGCGCTCGAAGAGGGCCTTCCAGCCGACGCGGGTCGCCTGCTCGTTGAGCAGGGGCCGGATCTCGTAGCCATGCTGCGCTTCGAGCACCTGGCCGATCGCCTTGGCGTCCGACACCGCCGAGCTCAGCGCCGGGAAGTGCTCGTAGTCATTGATGCCGATCACCACGGCGACGCTGCGATTGAAGGCGGTCATCGTCTCCCTCACTGCTTGAGGGCGTCGACCGCGACGTAGGCCGGCGTGCCGACGGGCAGCGGGCCAGCCCGAAAATGCAGGTCGCCGCGCGGCAACCATGCGTCGCTTGTGCCAGGGCTGAACCAATGCAGCGCGCCGGCCGTGCGGCAAAGCCAGGCGACGGTCCTGCCCTGGCATTGCACCTGCCAGCTCTGCAGCAGGTCGAGCGGCTTGCTCAACAGGACGCGGGCCGCGCCGAACCGTGGGCAGGTCGTGCGCTTCGTGCCGCGCACGCGCGCCTCGGCCTCGGCCTCGGGCGCATCGGTGTATTCGGGCAGAAGCTCGAACTCATCGGGCCAGACGGATGGGAACCCGCTCCAGAACGCGCTCGATTCGGGCAGCCTCGTCATCGATGGGTGGCTGATGCCGACCTCCCCGCGCTCGGCGCCGGCGACCTTGACCTTGTAGAACAGCACCCGGCCGCTGGTGCTCGGGCTGATCTGGCGGCCACCGTCCGCGACGCCGCGGGTCACGGTGAGGGCGCGATCGATGGCGGCGTACGGGCGGTTCACCCGCAGGGGCCGGCGGCGCTCGATGATGGCCCCGCGGCTTGAGTCGCGCGCATGGCGGGCCATCATCTGCGCCAGTGGGCCGAGCGGCGGGCCGTCGGCTTCGTCGCTGCGCGCGGCCGATTGCGCGATCGACGCGAAGTTCTCCGGCTTGCTGCTCACCAGCAGGCGATAGGTCAGCTCACCGCAGGCCGCCTCGGCATCGAGCGCGCCCGGGCTCGGATCCAAGAAGGGGAAGCCCGCGGGGATTCGCAGGGTATACGCCGAGTCATGGTCGACCGAGTCGAGCGGCAGCCCGTATCGGGTGGCGACCACCCGGCGCGTGCTCTGCGGTTCGATGGCCAGACTGCCCTGGCCCTCATGCCAGATGCCATCGTCGTCGGCGGGCGCCGGCAGCATGAGATGGATGGCATGGTCCACATCGAACTCGAGCACGCCGACGTAGACCGTGCGCCCGGTTCGGTTGCAGATGCGCAGATCGTACCGGTCGCCGTGCAAGAGCCGCGGGGCCCGCTCGCCTGGCGCCGCATCGAGCGCTTCGAGGCGCTTGTCGGTCACCTTGAGGATCTGGAAGTCGATGCCATCGACAAGCCGAGCGTCCTGGCCGGGCAGCGGCATGAAGCGCAAGGCTCGGGCGCGGGCCGCCCGGCACAGATCGGCGACCAGATCCGCCCACGCGGCCCGCGGCTGCACGCGCACCGCCAGCCGCCCATCCGCGCCGAGGGCATGCCAGGCCGCATCGCGCGATCGGATGCGCACATCGACCACGGGGGCCCCTTCGCCGACGCGCTCCAGCTCGGGGCGGTCGTCGATGGCCGCCATCAGCTCGGGTACCGAGGCATCGGCGGCCAGCGCCACCTTCAACCGCACCGGCGGCATGACCAGCGTCTCGAGCGTGGCGCGCCAGCCGACCTCGACCGACTCCGGCGCCGCGGCCCGTGCGCGCAAGGCATCGACCGCGGTGATCTCGACCGTGACCGCCGCGCCGAGACCGCCGCGCGTCGGCGCAAGTCGCCACCGCGAGCCCACGGTGACCCCGTGCACCGCGCCGCCGCTCAACTCGACGCGGCCGCCGGTGCGCTCGACGACGCTCAGGTGCTGCGTGGTCGGCCGATGGTCGAAGCCGAAGACCAGCCGGCCGGCGGGCCCCTCCAGCAGCGGGTACTGCGCCGCGCCGCGCTCGTCCTTCACCCGGCGGACGACGCGGGGCTCGATCGCCTCCATCACCTCTTCCCAGGTGGCCGGCCCCGACAGGCCCTCCAGCGTCTCGGCCAGGCACAGCGTCAACACGCCATGCGATTGGCCGCGGGCGCGATCGGTGGTCGGGAAGGCCACCTGATGGGCCTGGCAGGCGGCCAGCACAACCGCCTGGCGCGTCGGCGCCACAAACGCGCCCGGCTCGACCTGCGCCCCCCGGCCGGCGGTGCGCCACGCATCCAGCGCGGGCACCGCGCGCGTCTCGACCGGCGCCTCGCGCGCGCCGGACGCGGGCCCACGGCTGACCGAGCCCGAATGGCAGCAGTCAAGGATGAGGGTCACCCACGGCGTCTTCTGGTTGAGCGCCTTCACGAAGGCATCGATCTCGCGATCGGCGATGTCACGATTCGGCGCCCGGCCGCGCCCGCTGTCGGCGGGCACCAGCGTCTCGAGCACCTCGATGCCCTCCGCGTCGGGCAGCACCTCCGGCACCTGCCGCGGCCCCCGATAGCGGCCGCCGTGGCCGGCGAAGAAGACGATCACGCCCTCATCGGGCCCCACGTGCGCCTCCAGGTCGCGCAAGGCGGCGCGAATATTGGCCTGCGAGGCGTCGGCATCGAGGAGCAGCGTGAGGGCATCATCGGCGACGCCATGGCGGTCGATGAGGAGGTCGCGCATCCGCCGAGCATCATTGACGCAGCCGACCAGTGGCGTCGGTCCGTCGCGGTAGTCATCGATCCCGATCACAAGCGCGTGGTGGCGGCGGGCCTGCTCGGTCATCGGGCGGTTCTCCTCATGGCAGACGCCATTTCGGGGTGGTCACCCTCAGAGACGCAAAGCACCGCCAATCCCCATCACGGCCCGACCGGAAAGACCAGAAGTGCACCCCCTGCGAACCGAACTCCAGCCGTAACAGGCGGGCCGACTGGGAACAAGGTTCGGGTGCGCCCGCTCGCACGGGCAAACCCGCGGGGCCGTCGACCGCCTCGGGTTGGCGAGCG
>JAGQJJ010000391.1 GCA_020430675.1 Myxococcales bacterium | reverse complement strand
GGCAAGGCGCGAACCCGAAGGCGTAGCAGCGCTACGCCGAGCGGTGAGAAACACAGCCGATGGCGGTGCATCGGCTGGCGGAGCAGGGGACTTTCCCCGGGGGCTGCTAGGAGGAAGCGCGATGCGATCGGCGGTGATCGGGGGCGGAAGCTGGGGCACGGCACTGGCCAGCGTGCTCTGCCAGAAAGGCCCGGTCTGCCAGTGGGCGCGCTCGCCCGAGGTGGTCGCGGGCATCAACGAGACCCACCGCAACCCGCGCTATCAAGCCGACATCGCCCTGCCCGAGAACCTGACCGCGACCGGCGTGCTCGCCGAGGCCCTCGAAGACGTCGAGCTGGTCTGCGTGGTCGTGCCCAGCCACGCCATGCGCGCGGTGATGAGCGAAGCGCGCCCGTCCCTGCGCCCCGGCGTGCCCATCGTCAGCGCCAGCAAAGGCATCGAAAACGAGAGCCTCGCCACCATGGAAGAGGTGCTCACCGACGTCCTGCCGCGCGCGTTCTGGTCCGACCTGGCCTTCCTCTCCGGCCCGAGCTTCGCCCGCGAGACGCTGCTGCGCATGGCCACCGCGGTCACCATCGCCGCCCGCTTCCACCCGGTGGCCTCGGTGGTGCAAAAAGCCTTCAGCACTCCATACTTCCGCTGCTACACCACCGAGGACGTCACCGGCGTCGAGCTGGGCGGCGCGCTGAAGAACGTCGTCGCCATCGCCGCCGGCGTCGCCGATGGTCTGGGCCTGGGCCATAACAGCCGCGCCGGCCTGCTCACCCGCGGCCTCGCCGAGATCAGCCGCCTCGCGGTGCACCGCGGCGCCAACCCGCTCACGCTCAGCGGCCTCGCCGGCATGGGCGACCTGGTGCTCACCTGCACCGGCGACCTCTCGCGCAACCGCACCGTCGGCGTGCAGCTCGGCAAGGGCCGCAAGCTCGCCGAGATCCTCGGCGGCATGAACCAGGTCGCCGAGGGCGTGCGCACGGCCAAGAGCGCCTACAACCTGGGCCGGCGCGAGGGCATCGAGATGCCGATCACCGGCGAGGTCTATCGCGTGCTCTACGAAGACAAGCCGCCCGCCCAGGCGCTGGTCGACCTGATGGGCCGCGATTTGAAGCGAGAACGCCAGTGAAGCCCGTCGCGCTCGTCGCGCTGGCGGCGCTGCTCGCCGCGCCGGCCTTTGCCGCACCCCGAGCCTCGGCGCGGCCGCGCGCGGCCAGCTTCTACGACCGGAGCGACCCCGACGCCGCCCGCAAGCAGCGCATCGACGACATCATGGGCATCTACGAGGTGCACGCCCCACGGCGGCACCCCTCGGAGCAGACGCGCATCAAGGGCCGCGCGCTCCAGATCGACATCTGGCACCCCATCGGCCGCAATACCGACGCCGAGCTGAAGACCCGCGCGGTGCAATGGTTCGTCTTCGGCCGCACCCAATACGCCAGCGGCGTGCGCGGCATCTTCAGCGAGTTCCCCGACATCACCGATGTGCGGCTCGCTTTTCACGAGGTCATCCGCCCCGACGAAAAGGGCCGCCGCAAATCGACTGAGCCCGACCAGATCAAACGCTACCTGCTGCTGCACATCGACCGCGCCCGCTTCGAGCGGCTGAAGATGGAGGCCCTCGAAGGCTGCGTCGAGCGCGGCGACTGCTCGCGCGCGTTCCGCAGCGCCTTCAAGGAAGCCCGCTTCGACAAGGCCTACACCGCCAAGGCGCGCGAAGAATACTGAGGTTTCGTGACCGAGCTTTGGACCATCGCGCGCGTCCTGCAATGGACGACCGACTACTTCAAGCGCCGCGACCTCGACTCGCCGCGCCTCGACGCCGAGCTGCTCGTCGCCGACGCGCTGGGCATGGACCGCGTGCGGCTCTACCTCGAACACCACAAACCGCTGCACGCCGATGAGCTGACCGAGATCCGCGCCCGCGTTCAACGGCGCGCCAAGCGCGAACCGGTGGCCTATATCACCGGCCGACAAGGCTTTTGGAGCCTCGACCTGCACGTCGACGCCCGCGTCCTGGTGCCCAGGCCCGACACCGAACGCCTCGTTGAGCTCGCCGTCGCCCGCCTGAAGGGCACCGAGACCCCGCGCATCGTCGACGTGGGCACTGGCAGCGGCGCCATCGCGCTCGCGCTGGCCAGCGAGCGGTCCGACGCCACGGTGATGGCCATCGACCGCTCGCCCGACGCGCTCGCCGTGGCCCGCGCCAACGGCGAGCGCCTCAAGCTGCCCGTCGCTTGGCGCCAGGGCGACCTGCTCGCCGGTGTCGACGGCCCGTTTGACCTGATCGCCAGCAACCCGCCCTACGTGCGCCGCGGCGACCTGGCCAACCTCATGCCCGACGTGCGCCAATACGAACCGCGCCTGGCCCTCGACGGCGGCGACGACGGCCTCGACCTCATCCGCCGCCTCATCCCCCAGGCCGCCGAGCGCCTGGTGCCCGGCGGCGCGCTGCTCATCGAGATCGGCCACGACCAGGGCCCCGACGTGCGCGCGCTCTGCCTCGCCGACGCCCGCTTCAGCGCCGCGACGGTGCGCCTCGACTACGACAAGCGCGACCGCGTGGTCGAAGCGACGCGGGCCTGATGCGCTGGTTGCTGCTCGCGCTGATGGTGCTTGCCGGCGTCGCCTGCGACCCCGAAGACGTGCGCGGCGTGGCCGAGGCGTACCTGCACGACGCGCCGGTCGCCGACCGCGCCGCCTACGCCGCCGAGCTGCTCGAAGTGATGCCCTACTACGTCACCGGCGCCGCCTTTGCCCTGCTGCTGCTCGGCACCGCCATCCTCAACGGCCTCGAACACGCCCGCTCGCTCGGCCGCGGCGAGGCCCTGCGCTACGGCGCCTATCTGGCGCTGCTCGGCTTCATCGCGCTCTTTCTCGCCATGGCCTTCAACCCGCGCTGGCTGCCGCCGGGCCACGCGCTGCTCGCGTTTGGCGCGACCGCGGTATTGGCTATCGGCAGCGCCGCCACGCTCGCGAAGCTCAAACCGCAGCGCGCGGTGCTTGCCGTCGGCTACCTGTCGGCCGGCATCACGGTGCCCATGATCGGCCTGCTGTTGCACCGCGACGTCTACCTGATGGACACCACCGCCAGCCTGCTGATCGGCTTCGCCGCCGGCCTGCTGTTCACGCTGGTCATCAGCGACCCGGTCCGCAGCGGCATGGTCGACTTCCTCAGCCGCCGCGAGGCGGACCCGGATCGCCAGCGCTGAACGCCTTGTCGATATGGGCCGGCGCCCAGGCGCTCGCTCGCCCCGCGTCATCGATTCTTCGCCACCGCAGGTCAGCAAACCGCGCCCCGAGCGCCATGTTCGCCGCGTTGTGCAGCCAGTCAGGTCGCCGCCTTGCATCGCGCTCCACGCCCAAGAGCCCGCGCCGCGCCCGCTCGGCATTCACCAGCTCCAACACCGCCCAATCCATCGCCACCCCATCCTCGGCCACCAGGACCGCGTCGCATACCGCCCGCGTCTTCGGCTTGTCGTGCGGCCCGCCGTCGTAGGTCACCCGGCTCGCGTCGCACAGGCAAAGGCGCACCTTGTCGCGAATCTCGGGCTGCGCGTAGACCCACGGGATGGCCCGCTGAATATCGGCGTGAAACTCGGGCACATGATCGACGCTGCCAAACGCCAGGTTCTTGAGCGCCCCGGTCACCCCGGCCAGGTCATGATCCTTCGGCACCATCAGGTTGAGCACCGCCGTCGCATCGAGCAGCGCCCGCGACCACTTCAAGGCATTCTTGCCGTCGGCGTACGGCACCGCGCGCGCCCCGAAGCCCACGAGCCGGTGGCAGACGCAGCGCACCGCGCCCGGCGCCGTCGTGAACACATAGCCGGCCTTGCGCATGCGCGACGGGTACTGGTCATAGATCACCACCCGCTCGGCCGGCACCCCGGCTTCGATGACCCGGCGGGCCACATGCTGCGCCAGCGCCGGCGGAAAGACATGCCCCGGCGCCGCCAGCGCGTTGACCTTGAGCGCCACGCGGTCATCGCGGCTGACAAACCGCGCCATCGCCGCACCCGGACTCGCCGCGCCAGCGAAGGCCATCAGCGCCGCGTCCAGCGCCGCCGCCGCCTTCGCAACGTCGACCGAATGCGCGTCATGGGCCAGGCCGGGCCGCTCCAATCGCAGCACCTCGCCCAGGCGATCGGGCGGCTGCCCGCGCGCCGGCAACGCCAGCAACGAGGCCGCCGCGGCGCCCGTCCATAGAAAGTCTCGTCGGTGCATCGGCGGCAGTATACCAGCGCCCCTTGATCCCACCTGCGCGCGACGGTACAAGCGCCAGACACCCATCGGTGGGAGAGCCACTCGCCATGACCGACCCGACGAAGCCGCTCGACGCCATCGAGCGCGCCCAGGAAGAGACCTACTTTCACAAGAAGGACCAGGAGCTGCTCGAGAAGCTTCGCACGAAGCTCATGCGCGAACAGGCCGCCGAAGGCATCAAGGCCCACACCGGCGTGACCGACGAAGCGCTGCTCGCGCGGCTCGCCGAGATCGGCATCACCGCCGAGACCGTGCCGGTGCTGCACCTGATGCCGCTGCTGCAGGTCGCCTGGGCCGATGGTGAGATCCAACCCGATGAGCGCGATCTGTTGCTCGAAGCCGCCCACGCCACCGGCGTCAACGAGGGCCCGGCTCGCGAGGCGCTCGACGCGATGCTGAAGACCTGCCCCAGCGCCGAACACTTCGCCGCCGCGCTCGACTTCATCCGCCTGATGCTCGCCGCCCTGCCCGGCGACAAGGCCGACGCCGCCCGCGGCAACCTCGAAGACCTCGCGCTGCGCATCGCCGACGCCAGCGGCGGCATCTTCGGCATGTTCCGCAAGATCGACGCCGACGAGCGCACCGCGCTGCACGAGATCGCCGTGAAGCTCACCGCCGACAAGCCGGGCGCCACC
>JAGQJJ010000390.1 GCA_020430675.1 Myxococcales bacterium | reverse complement strand
GCGACCGCGGGCGCGGCGCCGGCCTACGACAAGAGCAAGGCCGAGGGCGAGGCACGGCTGCGCGCGGTGATCGCCGAGGGCCTCGACGCCACGATCCTCAACCCCGTTGGCGTGCTCGGCCCCTTCGACCACCGCCCGTCCATCCTGGGCAGGTCGCTGGTCGCCATCGGCCGCAGCGGGCCGATCATCGGCGCCGAGGGCGGCTTCTCGTGGGTCGACGTGCGCGACGTCTGCGCCGCGATCATCACCGCCATCGACCGTGGCGCGCCCGGTGAGAACCACTTGCTCAGCGCCGGCTACTGCTCGTCGGTCGGCCTCTGCGAGCTGGCCGGTCGCGCCGCGGGCCGCACCGGACGCGCCTGGCGGATGCCGCTCTGGTTCCTGCGCCTGTTGCTGCCCCTGCAACCGCTCATCCGACTCTTCAGCAGCAGCGCCGACGGCTTCTCGGCAGATGCCATCTACGCGCTGCGCACGCGCCTGCGCGTCGACCCCAGCAAAGCCGAGCAGGTGCTGGGGTTTCAGGCCCGACCCATCGCCGAATCGGTCGCCGATGCGATGGCCTGGTGGCGCGAGAACGGCTATCTGGACTGATCGGGTCGAAGCGGTCGCCCGATGCACGGCGCACAAGGATTGCACCAGGCACCGCAGCCGGCGCACTCTGAGCGCCGTCCGACGCCGAGCGAGGAGAAGGCCATGAGCGCCGCCACCCCCGACCCCAAGTCCGCCGCGAGCCCGATCATCGAGGTCTGGACCAAGGACGAGTTCGTCGAAAACGTCCTCGAAGCAGAGAGCCCGGTGGTGGTCGACTTCTGGGCCGCCTGGTGCCAGCCCTGCGTCCATCTGGCCCCGATCTTCATCGCGCTCGCCGAAGCCCACCCCGAGGTGCGCTTTGTCAAGGTCGACGCCGATCGCGCCCGACCCATCGCCGAGGCGGTGGGCATCAAGTCGCTGCCGACCATCGGCTTCTACTTCAACGGTCGCCTTGAGGACGTTTTCATCGGCGCCCGCAGCCGCCCGCAGCTTGAGAAACGCATCGTCGCGCTGAAGGACAAGGCGGCCGGCAAGGGCTTCTTCCAGCGCCTCTTGGGGCGCTGAACGCGGGCCAGACGCGGGGAGGGTCGTGCCGTCGGCGCTCAGGGCACCCGCCGCAGGAGGGTGATGCCAGAGACCGTGCCGACGACGAGGTCGGTGAAGCCGTCGCCATTGATGTCGATCGGCTCGATCCCATCGCCAAAGGCGTCGAAGTCGTCGAAGTCATCGCGCAGATTGGCCGCGTCGCCGAAGAACCGGACCGATTCGTTGATGCGCGCGAAGGCCAGCTCGGGCAGTGGGTCGCAGTCGTAATTGAACGCGGCCGCGTCGATCACCCCGCCCGGGTCGGCCACGGTCAATAGCGGCCCAAACGCCACGCCTGCCTGCCGGAGCGCGATGTTGAGGCGGCCGCTGCCGCCAAACGCCAGATCGCGGCGGCCGTCGCCGTTCAGGTCGGCATAGGTCAACTCAAGCGGGAAGTCGGGCAGAATGCCCAGCAGGATGGGCGCTTGTAGCCCGGCGGGTCTCCGCTCATAGAACAGCAACTCGTCTTCGCCAACCGCCAGCAGGTCGATGTCGCCGTCGCCGTCCAGGTCGTCGGCGATGATCTCGTGGATCGGCCGGACGGGGTCGGCCACCTCGATCGGCGCGCCGAAGCCGCCGTTGCCATTGCCAAGCGAGACGGCCATGCGCCAGACGCGCTGGCCCCCCGAGCCCACCCCGGTGGCGATGTCGAGCCGGCCGTCTCCGTTGTAGTCAAAGACCGCCAGCCCCCCGGTGCCGGGAACGCCGGGGCCGGGGGCGGCGAAGGCAAAGGCCTCGACCGGCGCCGCGAAGCTGCCCCCGCCCTGGTTGAGATAGACCAGGGCCCGAAGCTGCGAGCCGGTGGTGATGAGGTCGAGCCGCCCGTCGCGGTTCACATCGGCGATGACAACGTCCTCCTGGTTCCGGCCCGTCGGATTGGCCACCGGCTGCGTGCGGCGGATGGCACCGAGGCCACCCGCGCCGTTGTTCAGCGCGTAGAACAGCCGGGTATCGGGGTTGTTTACATCGTCAAGGAAGGGCGTGCAGACGACGTCGGGCCGATTGTCGCCGTCGAGATCGCCGACCGCCACATCGGTGCAGCCCAGCCCCGCGTTGATCGCGGTCTCCACAAAGACGGGTCGGACCATCTCATCGGCAGTGCCATCGCAGTCATCGTCTTCGCGGTCGCAGATCTCGGCGCCCGGGGTGATCTCGCCCAGGCAGGCGCCGCCATAGGCGCCGTTCTGGCATTGGCGCATGCCGCCTTCGCAGATGCCAACGCCCTGCGTGCCACCGGGGCCGGTATAACAGGCCTGGAACAGCGACTCATCGGTCCGGCTGTCACAGTCTTCGTCGCGCGCATCGCAGGTCTCGGGCGCAGGGAGCGTCTGACCCACGCCCTCGGTGCCCGGCGGGCCGCCATAGCATCGCTGCATCACACCGGTCTCTTCGTCGACCGTGCCATCGCAGTCATCGTCGATGCCGTTGCACAGCTCGTCGCGCGGCGCGATCGGCGCAGCCTCGCAGGCGGTGTCGAGGCCGTCTTCGGCGCAGACCGTGATGCCTTCGGTCGCGCAGGCGCCGATCCCGGTGGTGCAGGGGGTGCCCAGGTCGTCGAAGCCTTCGTCGACGGTGCCATCGCAGTTGTCGTCGATGCCATTGCAGCGCTCGGGCGAAGGCGGCGCCGGCTGCGCATCGCAGACCACCGCACCGGCCTCGTCGCACAGGGTCATGCCCGCGACCGCGCACGCGCCGACGCCGGCGCCGCAGGGCACGCCGACGCCGGGCAGGCCCTCGTCGGTATTGCCATCGCAGTCATCGTCGAGGCCGTTGCACTGTTCGTCGTGCGCCTCGCCGACGGCGGCTTCGCAGACCGTGCTCTGCCCGTCGGGGGCGCAGGCGACGGTGCCCGGAGCGGCGCAGACCCCGAGGCCGGCGACGCAATGCGTGCCGACAGCCTCGAAGCCGTTGTCGACGACGCCGTCGCAGTCGTCATCGCGGCCATTGCAGCGCTCGGGCGTCGGTTCGCAAGGCCCGCCTCGATCGGGCGGCAGACCCTCATCGGGCGGCGGGCCTTCGTCGGCCGCCGGGCCTTCGTCGACCGCGGGGCCCTCATCGGCCTCCGGGCCCTCGTCGGCCTCCAGACCTTCGTCGGCGCCCGCGGCGTCCGCGCCGCCGCCGGTGTCGGTGCTGTCGACGCAACCCACCAGGGCCACCAGGGCCCATCCGATCCAGAACAGCCGCGACGCCATGCGCGCGTCCTCCCCAAAGAAGTGGCGGGGTCATTGTGCCAGATGACCTGGGGCCCGCGCATGGGGGATCGGGGCCGGTCGGCGTGGGCCGCCGAAGGACGCGGCGAGCGCGGACCGCGATTGCTGCCGCGATGCCATGGATGGCATCGATCACCCGTTGCCGATGGCTCGCGATGCCATGGGTGGTATGGGCGGGCGCAGAAAGCGGCGCGTGGCAGTAGCCGCCGACGACGGGCGCGGCTATGGTCGCCCTCATGTTGCCCGGAAGAATCCGTTCTGCTCTCTTCGGTGCGCTGGCGCTGGTCGGCTGTGATGGCGGTGCGGTGCAGGTGGCGCCGGGCGACGCTTTTGTGGTCGACGCACAGCCGGGGGCCGACGGCGCGATGCCCGACGCGCGCCCGGCGCCCGACGCGGCGGTGTACGACGCGCGCCCGCTGACCGACGCCGAGCCGGACGCAATGCCGGATGCCGCGCCCGACGCAACGCCGGATGCCGCGCCCGACGCCGCCCCGGCGGACGAGCGCGGGGACTGGCAGGCGCGCGCGGTCTATCTGCTGATGGTCGACCGCTTCGCCAATGGCGCGCCCGATCCGGGGCCCGAGGACACCTGCTTCGATCCGGCCAACCCGCGCAAGTTTCACGGCGGCGATCTGGTGGGGCTGCGCGAGCGGCTGGACTACTTCGAGGCGCTGGGCGTGGACGCCATCTGGGTGACGCCGCTGACCGAACAGGTGCCGCAGCACGGCGAAGAGTGCGGTTATCACGGCTATTGGGCCGCCCTGCGCGCGCCCGATGATGGCGCGATCGAGCCGCGGCTGGGCACCGCCGACGATCTTGACGACCTGCTCGACGCGATGCACGCCCGCGGGCAGCGGCTCATCCTCGACATGGTGGTCAACCACGCCGGCTACGACGCGCCGATCGTCGAGACGCACCCCGAGTGGTTCCACCCGCGCGCCGGCTGTGAGCAGCTCGGCGACCCGGATGAGACCTGCCCGCTGGCCAACCTGCCCGACTTCGACCAGGACCGCGATGACGTGGCGCGGTATCTCATCGACGCCAGCCTGGGCTGGGTGACGCGCCATGCCATCGATGGCATCCGGGTCGACACGGTCAAGCATGTGCCCCTGTCATTCTTTGCCGATGACTGGCTGCCCGCTCTGCGCGCGGCACGGCCCGAGATCCATGTGGTCGGCGAGGTCTTCGACGCCGGGCCCTACCCCACCCAGGTGCCTTACCTCGATGCCGGCTTCGACGCGCTGTTCGACTTTCGGCTGCGCCAGGCGCTGGTCGATGGGCTGGCGCGCGTGGGCGACCTGGACCCGGCCGCGGTGCGGGTGCAGGAGGCGTTCAATTCGCTCGGCCCGACCCGGGCGCGGCTGCGCAATTTGTTCCTCGAAAACCACGACGTGCCGCGTTTTGCCAGCGAGATCACCACCGATGACGCCGGCGAGGCGGTGGACCGCTATCACCTGGCGCTGGCGGTGCTGATGACCACGCCGGGCACGCCGCAGCTCTACGCGGGCACCGAGCTGGGCATGATCGGGCGGTGGCCCGAGAACCGGCGCGATCATCCCGCGTGGGCGTTCGACGGGCC
>JAGQJJ010000389.1 GCA_020430675.1 Myxococcales bacterium | reverse complement strand
CCGGCGAAGGCGGCAGCGGGGGGCGCGCCGGGTCGGCGCTCGACCCGTAGCCGGCAGCGGTCGGAGGGGGCGGGGCAGCGGCGGTGTCGGCTGGTCGACTCGCTGCGCGCCCGCCGGCACACCCAGCGCTCGCGGCGGCGAGCGCCACCATGAGCAGCGGGGTCGCCGACATTGAGAGGATGCGCCGAAGCAGAACCATGAACCAGTCCTCCGTCAGAGATCGACGAGCGTGATGCGGGCCACGCCCACGCGCAGCGTGCCGGTCCCGGGGCGGCGCTCGATGAGACCGGCGGCGCCGTCGAGGCCCTCGCCCGCCAGCTCGCGGCGGGCGCGGCTGATATAGACGTTGATCGTCCGCGGATCGAGGGCGGCCAGCGTCGCGAGCTCCTCGATATGCACCCAGCCGCGCTCCGCGGCGACCGGCTCTTTGTCGTTGAGCCGCAGCCGTGCGAGCACCGCGACCAGATGATGGTGCGCGCGCGGCTCCAGCTCGGTCCAGCCGCGGCCCACATCGTAGGCCATGCGCACCGACTCCTGATCGCGGCTGATCTCAAGGCGAAGCTGCAATCGCGCCAGCCCGGGCGCCGCCGCCTGCGTGGGCAGCGCGAGCGTGTCGGGCAGCACCGAGGGCAGGTACAGGCGATAGACCTGATCGTCGACGCGGATCTCCTGCTGGTCGGCGACCGCAAACTGGCGCATGTCGTCTTCGGCGATCCAACCGCCCTCTTCGTCGGGGAACACCGCCACCCGCGGGTTCTCGTCGCTTGGCAGCGTCAGCAACGAGCCGACCGCCTCGCGCGGCCGCCCGGAGGGCAGCGGAACCGCCTGCGCCACCGGCGCGCCGGCGTCGCCGAGCACCCACACGTCTTCCGGATCGCCAAACGCAACCTGGCCCCCGGCGGCCAGTGGGGCCACTTCACCGACGCCGAGCTGCCGGGCGTCGACGAAGGTGCCGTTCCGGCTGCCCAGGTCGCGCACGGCCCAGCCCGTGCCGTTCCAGGTGATGGTCGCGTGCTCGCCAGACACGCGCCGGGCCAGCAGCCGCAGGTGGCAGGCGCGACTGCGCCCGACCACGACGCGCGCGGCGAGCGTGTTGGCCTTTTTGGTCGACTGATGGACGAGATGTGCCATGCGCGCATATTGCGCGACGGGCGACGGCGCGTCCAGCGCCGACCGGTTCAGATGAAGACGAGCTGAGCCCCCGCGGTGCGGTCGTAGAAATCCGTCGCCGTGATCACGTCATCGACCTGCGGCAGCAGATCCTCGCGCGTGCGCTTCATCATGCGCATCGCCAGCTCGCAGGCGAACAGCTCGGTGCCAGCGTCGTGCAGCATCTCGACCATCTCGCGCACGTCGGGCAGGTCCAGTTCGTCCATGCGCTTGCGCATCATCTTGGCGGCCAGATTCTCCATGCCCGGCAGCCCCGCGACCACGGTCGGCATGGGGCTCGTCGGGTTGCCCACCATGTTCACATGCAGGTGGTCGACCTTTTCTGTGGTGACCACATCGAGGCCGTAGAAGGTGAAGAAGATGGTCGCTTCGATGCCCGACATGCGGGCGGCATTGGCCAGGATGAGCGCCGGATAGGCTTCATCGAGGCCGCCTTTGGCGCAGATGATGGCGATCTTGCGACCGGCATGCAGGTCGTTCATGGCGTGCCTCCTCAGATGCAGCCGGCGGGTTTGGGCAGGCCGGCGATGCGCGCGATGGCCTTGCCGGGCGCCCGCGGGAAGAGTTGATAGATGGTCTTCGTGCCGACGCCCGACCCCTTGCCCAGCCGGCGAACATTCGGCGAGACCCCGGTCGCGGCAAAGTCGGCGCGGGCCCAGTCGATGAGCGTCCAGTGGCCCTCGGCCAGCGGCCCCACGCCCAGCTCGGCGGCGAGCTTCTCGGCCAGCTCGCGCGTCCAGGCATCCGCGTCGCGCAGGAAGCCCTCGGCATCGAACAGGCCGCCCGGATCGACCACCGGCGTGGGCGCCGCCGCGGGCTTCGGCGCCGCCTTCGCCAGCGGCGCGGCCTTGGGGGTCGGCGCGGGCGCGGCAGATGGCGAAGGCGCGACAGCCGGCGCAGGCGTGGCGCGCGGGGGCGGGGGCGTGATGCCCTGCGCCGCCTTGCCCACCCCGCGCAGCAGCGCCAGCAGCACCGCCATGCCCTTGCGCACGTCGTCGTCGCGCGTGGCCTTCAGCATGCCCATGACCCCGACCGGCTCGCGCTCGCCGGCGTTGTGAATGGCATCGGTCGCCTGCGCCGCCACCGCCAGCACATCGGGCTGCGTCACCTGGCGGAACGTCTCGGCGATGCTCACCACCGAGTCAGCAAAGCGGGCCATGTCCTCCTCGCCATAGGCCCCCACCACCGCGTCAAGCGCGCGCATCATCTGGCGGCCAAAGGTGAAATAGCCGCGTTCCTCCATCGCGCCCAGGCGCTCGGTGCCATGGCGCATGACCGCCTGCACCACCGGCCCCATCTCGGCGATGAAGTCCGCCTGCGCCTCGGCGCGCGCGACCAGCTTGTCGAGCCGCGCATCCAATCGCTCCATGTCGTGCACGTCTCTCATGGTCAGCTCCACTTGCCCGCCATCTGCATGCGGTGCTCGATCGGCAGTTCGCGACCGAGCAGCAGCAGGTTCCAGTAAAGCCAGCGGAAGGCCAGCTTGCCCCAGTGATTGACCGCGCTCTCTTCGAGCAGGGTGAACGGACCGATGCCCGGCAGCGGAAAGCGGCCCGGCAGCGGCTCGGTGTCGTAGTTGAAGTCGATCAGAATGGCCTTGCCATGCCCCGTCTCAACGAAGCAGTTGGCGTGGCCGTCGAAGCCGGGCACCAGCGCTTTGCCGCCGATGAAGCGCAGCACGTTCTCGATCAGCACCTCGCCCTGAAAATGCGCCACCGAGCCGGCCTTCGAGGTGGGCAGGTCGGTCGCGTCGCCCAGGGCGAAGATGTTCTCGTGATCGCGGCTTTGCAGCGTCTGGCGGTCGGTCGGCAGAAAGCCGAAGTCATCGCCCAGCCCCGAGTTGCTGATCACGGCGCTGCCCTGGTGGGCGGGCACCGACACCAGCACGTCGTAGTCGATCGCGCGGCCGTCGTAGGCCCGCAGCGTGCGGGCATCGCTGTCGACCGAAGCGACCTGGAAGTCGGGCTGCACCGTCACGCCCTTTTCGGCGAGCAGGTGCCCGAAGGCCGCCGAGGCGCGCGGCTTGGTGAAGGCGCCGTCGAGGGGCGTGGCGTAGACGATCTCGACCGCGTCGCGCACGCCGCGCTGGGTGAAATAGGCGTCGGCCAGAAACAGGAACTCCAGCGGCGCCACCGGGCATTTGATCGGCATGTCGACGACGTTGACCACCACGCGCCCGTGCTTGAAGCGCTCGAGGCGTCGCGCCAGCGCGGTCGCGCCGGCCAGGGTGTAGAAGTCGAAGGCGTCACGATACCAGCCGGGGCCGGTGAGGCCGGCGGTCTCTTCGGGCACCAGCCGCGCGCCGGTGGCCACGATGAGCACGTCAAAGGAGAGCTTCGCGCCATCGCGCAAATGCACCACCCGCGCGACGGGATCGACAGCCTCGGCGCCGCTCAAGCAGAGCTCGGCGCCGCTGGGCAGAAATCGCCGCCGGGGGCGCACCAGGTCCTTGGGGTCGTTGAGCCCGAACGGCACAAAAAGCAGGCCGGGCTGATAGATGTGATCGTCGTCACGGTCGACGAGGATGATGCGCCATTCGGCGGGCGACAGCGCGCGGGCCAGCTTGTTGGCCATCAGCGTGCCGCCCGTGCCAGCGCCCAGGATTACCAGGTTCTTCATCGGGGCTCCCCCTCGCTCGGTGGGCGGCCCGAATATGAGCAAAGGCCGTGCCTTCGTCGCGTGACCTTTTGGTGGCGTGCCATGTGTCAGGTTGGTAACGTCGGCCGCGGCCAGGGCTTCGACCTCACCCCACCATGGCGCGAATCGAAGCGGCGCCAACCCGCGCCGTTGCGGTAGAGTGCGCCGCGTCAATCGAGGAGGCGCGCGTGCGCGGCGTCATCTGGTGGCTGATTCTGGCGGCGGCCGTGGGCTGTGAGACCGAGGCGACGGGCCCGGCGCCGGCGTGGCTTGACGATGTCGAGGCGCCGGCTCCGTTGTGGCTCTCCGAGACCGGGTTGTACGCCTCGATGGCCGAACGCTCACCGGCTCGCGGGGTGCACGCCTATACCCCCCCACGCCCGCTTTGGAGCGACGGCGCGGCCAAAGAGCGCCTGCTGTTTCTTCCGCCCGAGACCTTCATCGACGCCGCGCCGGCCGCCTGGCGCTTCCCGATCGGCACGGTGATCGCCAAGAGCTTCGGCTTCAGGAAGATCGAAGGCCGTGGCGATTCGGTAGCGATCGAGACGCGCATCTTGTTTCAACGTCGCGACGGATGGCGCTACGTTTTGTATCACTGGAACCAGCAGGGCACCGAAGCGCGTCGGGTGGGCGACGCCGATGGCAGTCGCTGGGCCGAGGTGCCGTTGCGACTTGAAGACGAGGTCGGCAACGCCTTTGAGTACACCCTGCCAGGCGAGCTGGACTGCGAGGCCTGCCACGACACGCAGCCCGACGTGCCGGTCATCGGCATCAGCCCGCTCAATTTCGACCCGGCGCTCGTCGATCAGGGCCTGATCCGCCCGCCGCCTGCGCCAGCGGCGTTTCCCGCGCGCTCGCCGGCCGAAGCAAAGGCGATGGACTGGCTGGTCGGCAACTGCGTCCATTGCCACCACGGCAAACCCCGCGGGGACAACGCCTCGTTCAGCCTGCTGCCCATCGATCTGGTCGCCTCGACCGTCGGCGTGCCCACCGCCAGCTCGGCCTCGGGCGATGGCATCCGCGTGGTGCCCGGCGACGCGGCGGGCAGCGCGCTCTATGAGGCGGTCGTGCGCGCCCGGTTGCCAGATTACCCCGGCGACTTCAAGCCGATGCC
>JAGQJJ010000388.1 GCA_020430675.1 Myxococcales bacterium | reverse complement strand
GTCCACGTCTACGGTGGGCAGGGTGCCGGTGGCGACCCGCGCGTCGTTCGAGCGATAGCCGCCGAAGGTGGCCCGCGTCTGTCGGCCTTCCACCTTCTGCTGCTCGGCGCCAGCAAAGCCGGTGGCGATGACGGTGATCTTGATCTCGTCGCGCATGTTCTCGTCGATCACCGCGCCGAAGATCAGGTTCACGTCCTCGTGGGCTGCGTCTTCCACCAGGCTGGCCGCCTCTTCGATCTCGGTGATCTTGAGGTCGAGGCCGCCGGTGAAGTTGATGAGGATGCCGGTGGCGCCTTCGATGCTGATGTCATCGAGCAGCGGGCTGCTGATCGCCGCCTGGGCGGCGACGAGGGCGCGGCGCTCGCCCGAGGCGCGGCCGGTTCCCATCAGCGCGAGCCCCTTCTGGGACATGATCGTGCGCACGTCGGCGAAGTCGACGTTGATCATGCCATGCTCGGTGATGAGATCGCTGATGCCTTGCACGGCATTGTACAGCACCTGATCAGCCATCTTGAAGGCGTCGACCATGGTGGTGTTTTCATCACTGATCGCCAGCAGCCGCTGGTTTGGGATCACGATCAGGGTGTCAACCTCGGCGGCCAACGCTTCGATGCCCGTGTCGGCGCGACGACGGCGGGCCCGGCCTTCAAAGTTGAACGGCTTGGTCACGACACCAACGGTCAGCGCACCGGCCTCGCGAGCGGCCCGCGCGATGACCGGCGCGGCGCCGGTGCCGGTGCCGCCGCCCATGCCGGCGGTGACAAAAACCATGTCGGCGCCGACGAGCGTATCGGTCACGAGGCGCTGGTCTTCAAGGGCGGCGTTGCGGCCGACCTCGGGGTTGGCGCCGGCGCCAAGGCCCTGCGTCAGACCCGCGCCAATCTGCAATTTCGTAGGCGCTGCCGAGTGTTCGAGCGCTTGCGCGTCGGTGTTGGCGATGATGAAGTCGACCCCTTTGAGGCCGCTTTGCACCATCGTGTTCACCGCGTTGCTGCCGCCGCCGCCGACGCCGATGACCTTCAGCCGGGCGCCGGGGTTGCCCACATATTCGAAGATACTGTCCATGTCGATACCACCCCTGTCCGCCGCTGATGATCGCCAGGATCAGCAGGCGGACCTTCGATCCGGTTGCCGATTCAACTGAAAGTGTGACTGGTTGGTTCTTGGTTCAATATCATATGCGCATCGGGATCTGGTCGCAATCGTATTCCTCCCCCGCTGTCAACTTTTTGTCAGCAATCTCTTGTGATCTCATTCTACGTGACATCCGATCAGGCAAAGCCAAAGAGGCTGGCGATGCGACCGAAGCCACGGCTGCGCGGCTTCTCAAGGCGCGCGCTGAACCATGCCTGCTGACGCTGGCGCACGCCGCAAAGCACCAGACCGGTGCCGGTGGCATACCGCGGGTTCTTCACGACGTCGACGAGGCCGTGCAATGCCTTCGGTTCCCCCTTGGCCGCAGGCATGTGCAGGACGTGCTCCGCCAACTCGATGGCGCCCGGCAGGTTGGCGGTGCCCCCGGTGAGCACCGCGCCGCCGCGCAGTCCTTCGGTGTAGCCGAGGCGGTGCAGCTCTTCACTGACGAGGTGGAAGATCTCATCGACCCGCGCTTCGACGATCTGGCAGAGCAGCTGGCGCTCGATGCGCCGGGGCTTGCGGCCGCCGACGCCGGGGATCTCGACCATCTCTTCGGGGTCGATCAGCTCGGCGAGCGCGCAGCCGCGGCTCTGCTTGAGGTGCTCGGCTTCGACCAGCGGCGCGTTGAGGCAGTCGCGCACGTCGCGGGTGACGTGCTCGCCGCCGAGGCCGATGATGCTGGTATGCACCACCTCGCCGCGGTCGAAGACGGCGATGTTGGTGGTGTCACCGCCGATGTCGATGAGCACCACGCCGAGGTCGCGACCCTGCGGGGTCAGCAGGACCTCGGCCTGCGCGAGCGGCGCGTGCATGACATCAAGCACCTTGAGGCGCGCGCGCTTGCAGCAGTCTTCGAGCGCCAGCAGGCTCTCGGTGTGGCCGGTGATGAGATGGGCGTGCACTTCGAGGCGCACGCCGTTCATGCCCAGCGGGCGCGCGATGCCGGTCTGACCGTCGATCAGGTATTCCTGCGGCACGACGTGCAGGATCTGTTGATCGGGCGGCAGCCGCACGGCACGCGCCATGTCGATGCAGGCGCGCACGTCCTCGGCGTCGACGCTCTGGTTGCGGATGCGCACCATGCCATGGCTGTTGAAGCTCTCGATGTGTCGGCCCGAGACGGCGAGGAAGACCTCCTTGATCTCGCAGCCGGCCATCAGCTCGGCCTCTTCGACCGCGGCCCGAATGCTGGCGACGGCCTGCTCCTGGTCGCAGACGGTGCCTTGCTGCAGGCCGCGCGCCGGATGGGTGCCGGTGCCGAGCACGTCGACGCGGCCGTCTTCGTGGCGCACGCCGATGACACATTTGATGGCGCTCGTGCCAAGGTCGAGGCCCGCGACGATCAGTTGCTTGTCCATCAGTTCACCATTCCCGCCGCCTGCGCTTCGAGCAGGCCTTCGAGCCCCTGTGCGCGCTGTGTTTCTTTCACGATTGCCCGCTCGTCGTCCTCGCCGAGCAGGATGTATTCGGCGTCGACCTTGCGCGCGTCCATCTGGGCGAAGATGCGCTCGAGGCGCGCGAGCTTGCGCTCGTGGTCTTCGCGGCCGAGGGCGACGCGGGTGCGGTCGAGCATGAGTTCGTAGCGATCGCCCGGCGCGACGTGCACGTCGCTGAGCGTGTGCTGCGCCGCCAAAGGGTTGCGCGCGTACCGGCGGGCGATGGCCAGCGCCTCGCGCACATGGGCCCGGGCGCCCTCGGCGTCGATCTCGAAGTCTTCGCGGGCGAGGCCGGTGACCAGCGGCAATGTGGCACCATCGCTCGATTCGGCGCGCGCAAACGGCTGGCCGGTGGCATCGACCAGATAAGGCACCTCGAGCACGACCACGCCCGAGGCGGTGCGCTCTTCGAGGCGGATCAGCACCGCGTCGGGCAGGATCTTCTCGACCCGCGCGTTGGCCACCCGCGGGTGAGCGGCGAGCACGTCGCGCACGGCATCGGGGTCGAAGCGGAAGATATTGACCGGCACGCCCAGGCCGGTCAGCTCAAGGATGGCTTCGCGATCGAGGTGGGCGGTGGGTTCGATATCGAGGGTTCGGATGAGGAAGTAGGGCGAGCGCAGGACGGCATGCCATCCGGCGAGGCCCAGGCCGGCGATGCCAGCGAGCACGACGGCGGTGCGCAGCAGCGGGCGCAGACCCAACCAGGCGAAGCGCGCCAGATGCCATGCGCCGGCGAAGGCATTGCGCACCGCGCGCAGGCGGGCGCCGCGGAAGCGGTTACCGGCCATCGCGCACCTCCCCGGGCCCCGGCGGGCCGCTGCAGCGGGCGTGGTCGAGGATGGCTTCCATGAGATCGCCGAATGCCATGCCACGCGCAGCGGCGATCTTGGGAACGAGGCTGGTCGGAGTCATGCCGGGCAGCGTATTGACCTCGATGAGCACCGGGCCGGTGCGGCCGAGCATGATGTCGGTGCGCGTGGCGCCGACGCAGCCGAGGGCAAGGTGCGCGGCGAGCGCGATCGACTCGACCTTGGCGATGTCTTCGGCCGAGAGGCGCGGCGGCAGATGGTAGCGGGTGCCGGCGTTGCCATACTTGGCTTCGTAGTCATAGAACTCGCGCGCCGGCTCGATCTCGACGCTGCCGAGCACCTCTTCGCCGAGGCAGGCGACCGACAGCTCGGGGCCGATGATCATCTCTTCGATGAGCACGCGGCCGGGCTGGGCGCGGCGGATGGCTTCGTCGAAGGCGGCGGCTTCGCGCACCAGGGTCACGCCAACGCTGCTGCCTTCGGCGACCGGCTTGACGGCGACCGGCAACGGGAAGGGCAGGTCATCGACCGTGCGCAGCTCGGCGTCGGCCGGCGTCCACACCACGTCGGCGGCGACGGGCAGACCGCGGGCGCGGAACTGCTGCTTGGCCAGCACCTTGTCGAACGAGAGCAGGCTGGCGGCGAGGTCTTCGCCGGTATAGGGCAGGCCCATCCAGTCGAGCAGGCCGGGCAGGCGGCCGTCTTCGCCGTAGGTGCCATGCAGGGCGTTGTAGACGACGTCGATGCGCTCGGCGACGAGGCGCGCGGGCAGGTCGCGGCCGGCGTTGATGAGGGTGACGTCGTAGCGGCGCTCGGTCAGCGCCTTGGCGATGGCGGCGCCGGTGACGAGGCTGACCGCGCGCTCGTTGCTGAGGCCGCCGTAGACCACGGCGACGCGCGCGTTGCGATACCGACCGGTGATCATGCGGCTTCTCCGTTCAGGCGCGCCGGGACCGGGGCCAGATCGGCGCGGCCGGCGAGCGTGAGCAGGTCCAAGACGATGGCGCGGGCCGCTTCGGGGCGACCGCGCTCGCGGGCTTTCTGGCCCATCTCGGCGAGGCGGGCCCGGTCGGCCAGCAGCGCGCGAAGGCGGGCGATGAGGGTGTTTTGGTCGAGCGTCTCTTCGCGGGCCATCTCGGCGGCGCCGTGGTCGACCAGCGAGCGGGCGTTGGCCGTCTGGTGGTCGTCGGCGGCGTGCGGGAAGGGCACAAAGAGCGCGGGGCGGCCGACGCAGGCCAGCTCGGCGACGGTGGTGGCGCCGGCGCGGGCGACGATGAGGTCGGCCCAGAGCAGCGCGGCGGCCACGTCGTCGATGAAGGGCTCGACGCGGGCCTGCGGGAAGCCGGCGGCGGCGTAGGCGGCGCGCACGGGCTCGTCGCGGTCGCGGCCGGTCTGATGGCGCACTTCGAGGTCGGGCAGCTCGGCGGCGAGCGCGGCGGGGGACCGGACGAGCGTCGTGTAGGGCGACGGGGTGGCTATGCGTGGTCGCCGCAGCAGTAGACGAAACATGCGGCCAACAGCCAGCGCCCCGGAATTCTG
>JAGQJJ010000038.1 GCA_020430675.1 Myxococcales bacterium | reverse complement strand
CCCGCGAAGACTTTGGCGGCCCCAAGGCCGAGACCCGGGTCGAGACGGTCAGCCCGCCCGGACCCGACGAGCAGGCGCAACCCTCGCGCGCGATCGTCTATCTGCTCATCGCCGCGGCCCTGGCCGCCGGCGCCTATATCGCTTTCATGCGCTGATCGCCGCGCGCCTCCGGGCCGCGCTTCACGCCATCCATTCGTCTGCGCCCTGACCGCGGCGGCCGATCCGGCCACCAGCGCGGTGCGCCTTCATCAAATGCATGAAACGCCGCTGCGACAAGCGGCAAGGACGCCAGCGCCGAAGCGCCCGGCGAAGGGGGATCAGGCGTGGCCGAGGATGCGCTGCATCGCCTCGCTGGCGCCGGTCGGCATCTCGGGCGCGCCGCCGACCGCGGCGAGGTAGAGCGGCTCGCCATCGAGCGTGACCGGCCAGACGCGCAGCGCCTCGCCCTTGGTCACGAAATCGAGCAGCCCCTGCTGCCCATTGACGCCCGCGTCGTGCGCGGCAAACGGCGCGATCGCCGCCAGCGCTTCGGTATTGAGCGCGCTCCGGGCCTCGACGACCACCAGCCCCTGATCATCGATCAGGCTGAGCGCTTGATGGGCATGGCGGCGGGCGGTGGCATCGAGATACAGGCGCGCCGCCTCGGCGGGCACCTCACTGCGCTGGGTTCGGCGTTCGGGCGTCATCGGCATCCTCCCACGGTCTATGGAGGATATTTGCCTACATTATGATACATCGCAAACAAATTGCGCGCCGGGGCGGTGATTTCACTGAGCGACGGCGACCGCGGCCGGCGCCGTCTTCTTGACCGGCCGGGCGGCGACCAGCGACCGCAGCTTGTCCTGCACCTGCCCGCTGAGCCCGCGCGCGGCGCCCGCGAGCAGTTTCTCCTTCATCTTCCGCACCTTGTGCTCGTTGTGCCACACGTTCTCGTCCGCCTCGGCGTTGACCCGCTCGAAGACGGTGAACAGCAGCGTGCCGGTCTTGACGTCGAACAGGGTCGCTTCGAGCACCCCCGCGCTCTCGAGCGTCTGCGAGGGCACAAACAGCGCGCCGACCACCGTGAGGTAGGCAAAACCCCAGGCGTTGGTGCGGCTGCGGTCGATGAAGCGGTGGCGGTACAGCAGCAGGTACTCGGCGCGGTAGCGCGTGGCCAGCTCGCGCAGGCCAGCGATGCTCTGGGTCGAGGGCCAGTCGGTGCTCACCTCGCTGACCACCTCGAACAGCCCGCCATCGCCCAGGTCGCGGGCCAGCGCGCCGGTGACCATGGTCAGCGGGATGGTCTCGTCGACCTCGTACCGCTCGACGACCGGCACGATGCCGATGCGCGCGCCCGCCTCCAGATAGACCGGCGCCGACAGGATCTCGCGCATCTGGTCCTCCGAGATGGTGCCGATCTTGTCGCGCGTGAAGTGGTTCTCGGTCAGCTCGGCGGGCGGCGCAGCCGGGGTGGCGATGGCGAGCGGGGCCATCGTGGGCCGCATCGGCGCGGCGGCGCCGCAGCCCATGGCAAACAGCGCGAAACAGGCGAGCAGGGTCAGCAGGGTCGAGCGATTCATGGCGACCTCCCATCGGTGTGCGGTGATGGGGCGATGATGCCCGCCGCGCCTCGCGGCTGGGTCATCGCGGGGTCATCCGTTCGTCACGGTTGTGTCATGACGTTCGGCTCGGTTCGTCTCGCGCCCGCGGCGCGAACGGGCTATAGACGTTGGCATCATCCCCGACGAGGACGCCGACCATGGCCAACCCAGCTGTCGAGCGCGCCGTCGAGCGCTTGCAGGGCATCAAGTTCACCCGCTTCATCCTGCCGGGCCTCGCGCTCATCCTGGTGATGACGAGTCTGGGCGCGGGCAGCTTCGGCTTTGTCGAAGTGCAGCCGGGCGAGGTGGCGGTGGTCTACAACGCGACCGGCCTTTCGGTGTTTGGCGAGCCGGCCAAGGTCGTGCGCGACCAGGGCACGTTGACCTATATGCCGTTCTTCCAGCGCGTCGAGATCCTCGAGATCGATCCGCAGGTGATGGTCATGGAGGGCAAGGGCGAAGCGGGCGACCCCAACCAGGTCTCGCTGCTCACCGTGCGCGCCATCGACGGCTCGAACTTCTACTTCGAGCGCATGGAGATCCACTACCAGGTGCTGCCCGGCTCGGCCGACGTGGTCATCGCCAATAGCGGGCGCGGCGGCGGCTACAAGAATCGGGCCCTGGCGGTGCACTCGCGCGAGATTCTGCGCAACGAGTTCGGCCGCTACAGCTTCCTCGAAGTGGCCAAGCCCTCGACCTATGGCAAGGCCACGGCGCTGGCCAAGACCAAGCTCAACGAGCGCCTCAACCCGCTCGGCATCATGGTCACCCAGATCATCACGCCGAAGCCGCGCTTTCAGGAGAAGGTCGAGACCGCGATCGAAGAGCGCCAGAACGCCGAGCAGGAAGTGCAGGTGCAAAAGGAGAAGCGCAACCGGCTCAAGGCGCAGTCGCAACGCATGGTGCAGGACGTCGAGCAGCAGATGAACGCCGAGTACCAGGGCCTGGTCGCCCAGCTCGAAGGCGACCGGCGCAGCGCTGACAACCAGGCCATCGCGGTCAAACGCGAAGCCGACAAATACGCCATCGACACCGTCGCGAGCTGCACCGCCTACCGCGACCAGAAGGTCAAGCTGGCCTCGGCCAACGAAGTGGCCTATCGCAAACAGGCCGAGGGCCTCGCCGCCAAGATTCGCGCCGTGGGCGCGCGCGGCGCCGACGTGCTCAACCTCGAGATCGCCGAGCACGACTTCCCGCAGCTCGGCGAGATCAGCGCCACGCCCTACGCGCCGCCGGCGACCCCGGTCGACATCCGCTACCTCAACTCGGGAGACCTGAAGTGAAGGCGTTGCAGATCATCAGCGTGGTCATCCTCGCCGCCTGGATCTTCCCGAAGGCGTGCACCACCTATATCGAACCCGACGAGATCGGCGTCCGGCGCAGCGTCTTTGGCGGCGTGGTGCCCGAGGATCTGGAGCCGGGGCACAACATCGAGCTGCCGCTCTTGCATACGACCTATCGCCTCGACCGCACACTGCACTACCTGGAGTTCACCGACGACCCGGCCAGCAAGGCGCCGGCCCTTGAACTGCGCACCAGCGGCGACAACATCATCACCGTCGAAGCCACCGTGGTCTATCGCGTGATCCCCGGCGAAGGGCACAAGATCATCGAAGAGGGCTTCGGCGCGAGCTACCCCGACAAGGTCTACTCGGTCAGCCGCGGCTTCCTGCTCGAACACCTCGGCCAGCTCAACAACGATGACATCCAGTCGCCCGACGAGCGCGAGCGGGTGGCAGCAGAAGCGACGACGCCGCTCAACGTGAAGCTGCGTCAGTACCACGTCGAGGTGCCCGAGCACGGCGTGGTGCTGCGGCGCATCCGCTTCCAGCAGAACTACGAAGAACGCTTGCAGGCCAAGCAGTTGTACGCCGTGCAGGGCCAGCTCGACCGCGCCAAGCAGGAGGAGTCGGAGGCCAAGCAGGAGACCGATACGCTGGCCAAGGGCATCGACAAGGACGTGCGCATCAAGCGCGAAGAGTGGCAGCAGAAGATCGAGACCGCCCAGGCGGGCACCACCGTGCAGATCGCCGAGATCAACGCCAGCGCGCTGTCGTATGACAAGAACCACCGCGCCGAGGCCGACGCGCGCTGCGCCGAACTTCGCGCCGAGGGTGACCTGGCCGAAGCGCAGGCCGAGGCGCTTGGCCAGCAACTCAAGGCCGAGGCGCTGAGCACGCCCGCCGGCCGCACCTACAGCGCCATCGTGGCCGCGCGCAACTTCAAGCTGGGCGAGATCAAGCTCAACAGCCGCGACCCCGCCTTCCTGCGCGAGTTTGCGTCGATGGCCGCCTGGCGCGCCATGTTCCTGGCCGGGTCCGGAGGCCAGTAGCCTTGCTCGTCCGCCTCATCCTCTTCGCCGTGCTCGCCGCGGGCGTCTGGTTTGCGGTGCGGGCCTTTCTGGGGCCGAAGCGCCTGCGCGTGCCGCTCCTGTGGCGCAGCGTGGCCCGGCGCCACGCCGAGGTGGCCGATGCGATCGCGCTGCGCACGTCGATGGCCACCGCCCTGCTGCCCGCGCCCGACGCGCGCGCCTTGCCGATTCTCGCCGAGGTCGACGCGGTCATCGCCGGCATCGTGAAGCTGGCCCAGACCCGCGAGGCTCAGGGCCTGCCGACCGATGAGACCGCCCGCCACGCGGTCGCCGAGCTGCGCACCCTCGAAGCCCAGCTGCGCGCCGAGGTCGCCGAAGAGACCGAAGCCCGCCTCGACGCGGTGCGCGGCCGCATCGCCGATCGCACCGAAGACCTGCGCCAGACCATCGCCGCCCGGCGGGAGATCGACGTCTGAAGCTCAGGGAACGGGCCCGGAACCTCGGCCACAGCGCCGAGGCGTTGCTGCGGGCGACTCCGGTCAGCCCGCGCGCCCTGGCCAGCGGCATGGGCGGCCTGCTGCGCGCTCGGGCCCGGGCCACGCCGGACCGGCCCGCCATCCGCACCCCCGACACGTTGCTGACGTGGCGCGCGCTCGACGCCGAGGTCGATCGCACCGCCGCCTTCTGGCGCGCCCAAGGCGTCGGCGCCGGCCAGACGGTCGGGCTGTGGATGGGCAATGACCCCGAGCTGTTGATTCAGGTGCTCGGCTGCGCCCGCGCGGGCGCGGCGACCGCGCTGGTGCACCCCGAAGTGCGCGGCGAGGGTCTGCTGCACGCCCTGCAGGTCGCCGCCCCGGCGGCCTTGGTGCACGACGGCGAGCGCGGCGCATCGCTGCCCGATGCGGTCGCGGCCTTGCCTTTCAGCGCCGGGCGCTGGTTTTGCGGCGCGACCGGTGAGGCAAACGACGTCGTGGCCGCCCGCCGCCGCCTGCCAAGCGGCCCGGTGCGCGACCCGTTGCGCCTGGGCGACACGCCCTTCTGCTACCTCTACACCAGCGGCACCACCGGCCGCCCGAAAGCCGCGGTGATCACCCACCGCCGCGCCTTGCTCGGCGCCGCCGCCTTCCAGACGCTGGCCGTGCACGCCACCGCCGACGACGTGGTCTTCACCCCGCTGCCCCTGGCCCACGCCTCGGCGCTGCTCATCGGCTTCGGCATGGCGCTCTGGTCGGGCGCCGCGTTTGCCTTCACCCCCGGCTTCAGCGCCCGCCGCTATTGGTCCGACGCGCGGCATCTGGGCGCCACCATCGGGCTCTATGTCGGCGAGCTGTGCCGCTACCTCGCCGCCACGCCACCCTCGGCCGCCGACCGCGACCACGCCGTGGGCACCATGGTCGGCAACGGCCTGCGCGCCGATGTGTGGCCCGACTTCACCGCGCGCTTCGGCATCGAGCGCGTCATCGAGTTCTACGGCGCCACCGAGAGCAACGCGCTGCTGCTCAACACCACCAACAAGGTCGGAAGCTGCGGCCGCCCGGTGCTGATGGGCCCGCTCGACGCCACCGAGCTCATCCGCTACGACGCCGAGCACGACGCCCATCCGCGCGACCGCCGCGGCCGCTGCCAGCGCTGCGGCCCCGATGAGCCCGGCGAGCTGATCGTGCGCATCGGCCTTTTGCCCACCGAGCGCTTCGACGGCTACCTCGACCGCGCCGCCACCGAAGCCAAGATCCTGCGCGGCGTCTTCCGGCGAGGCGACGCCTGGTTTCGCACCGGCGACCTGCTGCGCCGCGATGCCGAGGGCGACTGGTTCTTCATCGACCGCGTCGGCGACACCTTCCGCTGGAAAGGCGAGAACATCAGCGCCCAGCAGGTGCAAGAAGCCCTGGTCGGCAGTGGCGGCGTCGTCGAAGCGGCGGTCTACGGCGTCGAGATCCCCGGCTGCGAGGGCCGCGCCGGCATGGCCGCCGTCACCGGCGACGCGCTCGACGGCCCGACGCTCTACGCCCGCGTCGCCGCAACGCTGCCGCCCGCCGGCTGGCCCGCGTTCATCCGCCGGCGCGACGCGCTCGATCGCACCGCCACCCTCAAATACCGCAAGCTCACGCTGATGGCCGAGGGCTTCGATCCCGCCCGTTGCGGCGACGATCCGCTCTTGGTGCGCCTCGACGCCGAGCGGACCTACGCGCCGCTGACCCCAGCTCACCTTCGCGCTGTGCAGGCGGGCGATCTGCGGTTGTGACGGGCCCCCCGGCGGCGCTACCGTCGGGCTTCAACCCGGGTGGGAGACAAGCGATGAGTCGGCGACTGATCGGGCGATGCGCGTGGTGTTTGGTGATGGCGGGCGCGCTTTGGGCCTGCGACGACGGCGGCGGCGGCGGCGGGACCGACAGTGCGATGATCCCGCTCGACCAGGGCCCCGACGGCGCGGGCGGCGAAGGCGGCCAGGGCGGTCAAGGCGGCCAGGGCGGTCAAGGTGGCGAAGGCGGCATGGGTGGCCAAGGCGGCATGGGCGGCCAAGGCGGCGATCCGGCCCCCTGCGGCGACGACGCGCCCTATTTCGACCTGACCCGCGACGGCACGCCCGACGGCGAGGGCTTCACCCTCAGCGGCATGACCGGCGCCGACGACGCCTTCCCCGCCGGCCCGTGCGGCGACCCCGCGCAGCCCGGCACCGACGCCGTGGTGCGGGTCACCTTCCCCACCGCCGGCTTCTGGCGCCTCGACACCGCCGGCAGCGCCGTCGACACCGTGCTCGCGGTGCGCAGCAACTGCACCGACCCGTTCAGCGAGCGCGCCTGCAACGACGACGCGGCCGACGATGGCAGCAGCACCCTGCCCGTCGAGGTCGAAGCCGGCGACACGCTCGACTTCATCATCGACGCCAACGGCGTGGCCGAACCGTGGAACTTCGTCTTCAACGCCCACCCGGTGCCAGCCACGCCGCCCGAGATGCAGACGGTCGACGCCGCCTTCAACCCGGCGCTGCGCACCCTGGGCGTGCGCGCCACCGGCCTCGACGCTGGCGACGACGTCGAAGGCATGCTGCTCGAAATGCTCAACGCCCGTGGCCAGCCCTACCAGCTCTCGGCCGAAGGCGCCACGCTGGTCGCGCCGTTCGCCGCGCTCGATTGGGCCTCGGTCACCCAGGCGGGCGACGGCACCTTCACCGTGGCGATCGATGTCGCGCTCAACGAGAACTTCCCCGCCGTCTCGGCGGTGCGCATCGGCGTCGTCGACGCGCTGGGCCTGCGCAGCCCGCTCATCGAGATGGCCACCCGCGCGCCCGCGGTCGGCGAGGCCGGCGCCGCCTGCGACCCCAACCGGGCCTTCGACGAATGCCCCGAAGGCACCGCCTGCCTCGACCGCGACCCCGAGACCCCGCCCGGCGTGACCTGCGTGGCGGCCACCCCGCCGCAGCTCCTCGCCGACGAGAGCAGCCTCTTTGTCAACCCCGCGCTCGGCGCCATCGGCGTGCGCCTGCGCGCCATCGACGCCGAGGGCGACCTGCTCGGCGTCGGCATCCTGCCCCGCAGCGGCAACCGCCCCGATCGCAGCACCGAGATCTCGCTGGTCGCCTTCAACAATCAGGTGCCCGTCGACCAACAAGGCGGCCCGCTGCGCGTGCAGGCCACCAGTATCGAGCCCGCCGGTGACCCCAACACCTACATCGTCGAGCTGAGCCTGCGCACCAACTTCTCGCTGCCTTGCGCCGCCCAGGTCACCCCCAGCTTTCAGGAGTGCCTGATGGAAGCGGGCAATGATCAGGCCGCCCAGATGCGCTGCGGCGACGCGGCCAACGAGACCTTCCGCGCCTGCCTCGGCGACCCGATGCCCATCGCCGAGCGCATCCGGCTGGCCGAGGTCTACCTGATCGACGAAGCCCTGCTTGAGAGCGAGCACCGCTTCGTGCAGCTCGCCGAGGCCCCCGAGGTCGAAGCCGGCGCCGTCTGCGACCCGCCGCAGGCCTTGGTGCATTGCCCCGAAGCGCTGCTCTGCCTCGCCTACCCCGACGCCAGCGCCGATCCGACGTGCCAGGAAGAGGTCAGCGTCTGCCCCGACGACTGGATGGTCGTCGACCTCAACGCGCACTCGGCCGATGACGGCTGGCGCTATTCGGGCGACTCGACCGACGCGCCCGCCCGCGGCCCCGGCGGCTCGTGCGGCGGCGGCGGCCCGGTCGCGATCCACACCTTCACCGCGCCCAATGCCGGCACCTATATCGCCGAGATCGAAGCCGCCGACGGCGACACCCTGATGTACGTGCGCACCCACTGCGCGCTGCTCGGCGGTGACTACGAGCTCGGCTGCAACGACGACATCGACCCGGGCATGGATCTGCGCAGCCGCGTCGAGTTCAGCGCCGAGCCCGACGTGCCGGTCTATGTGATCGTCGACGGCTGGGAGGGCAACTTCGCCGGCCCCTATACCCTGCGCATCAGCCGCCGCGGTATCTGATGGCGCATAAAAGGTAATCTGGGCCCCCGCCTCGACGTACTCCGGGCGGCGAACCATGCTAGACTGCCGCTCCGCCGCTGAGGCGAGTGCTGGAGGTCCGCCGACCGGACGGGCCTGCGCGGGTGCGGCGAGGAGGAATCCAATGGTGCGGATGTCAACGATCCTGTGCGGCGCCCTCGCGGTGCTTTTCCTCGGCCTGCCGGCCTGCGACTCGGGCGGCGGTGGCGGCGAAGGCCCCGCGGTCGTGCTCGACGGCGTCCGCGCGCTGCGCATCGCTGCCGATGCCCAGGTGCTCGGCACGGGCATGAGCCTGCAGTTCACCGCGACCGTCGAGCGCGATGACGGCTCGACCGAGGTCGTCACCGATCGCGTCACCTGGGCATCGAGCGACCCCGCCGTCGCCACCTTCGACGAGAACGCACCGGGCAGCCTGATGGCCATCGCCCCGGGCACCGTCCAGATCACCGCCGCCTTCGAGAACGTGCAGAGCGACGCGGTGAGCATCGAGGTCCAGGAGGGCGTGGTCGAACCCCAACTCACCGGCCTGGTCTTCACCGGCGGCGACGCCGAGCTGCGGCCGGCCCAAACGACGCAGCTGCAGATCGGCGCGCAGTACAACGACGGCCGCGAAGAAGACGTCACCGGCGAAGCCGTGTGGGCGTCGAGCGACGAGCACGTCGTCACCGTCGAGGCCGGCCTCATCACCGCGATGCACGCTGGCGCCGCCACCATCAGCGTCGAGTACGGCGAGGCCCGCGCCACCTACGACATCACCGTCGTCTGCGACTACCCCGCCTTCGCCAGCAACGTCGCCTTCGGCGCCACCATGCCGCCGCTGCGCTGGTCGGGCGCCTACCACGCCGACGGCACGCAGTTCGAGTTCGGCCTCGACGAGTTCCATTGCTCGGCCGCCTGGGATGACAAAGCGGTCCTGATCATGGTCATCGGCGCCGGGTGGTGCAGCCCCTGCACCCAGTTCACCACCCAGATCATGGCCCCGCAGATCGAGCAGCTCATCGATGAGGGCGCCGAGGTGCTCTTCGTCGAAGCGCAGGATTACAACTACGCCCCGGCGACCAGCGACTTCGCCTACCAGCACCTCTCGCGGCTGATCGGCCAGAAGCCGGGCATCCGCGTGGGCGACGCCGATACCCTCGCTGGCGGCAACCCGGCCCCGGCGTTCCTGCAGAACCAGGCCCTGGTCAGCGCCTTCCCCAATATCTGGGTCGTGCGGCGCAGCGACATGCACCTCATCATGGCGGTCGAGGGCGGCGCGCCGTGGCCCTTCCACGACATCATCGCCGACCCTGATGCCGACTGGAGCGACGTGCAGCCCGAGCTGCCGCCCTTCCGCGCCAACTGCGGCCCTGACCAGGAAGAGCCCACCGAGCCGAACGACACCCCCGACGACGCGGGCGTCATCCAGCCGGGCGAGTTCGACGGCGGCATCTGCGCCGAGCCGGCCTCCGACTTCTACCGCATCGGCATCCAGGGCCCGTGGCGGATCACCATCGACTTCGACTCGAGCATCGCCGACCTCGACATGTTCTTGTGGGACAAGGCGACCAACGAGCCGGTGCGCGACGAGCGCAACCAGCCGATCGGCAGCAACGGCACCGGCAGCCGCGAGCAGTTCAGCTCCAACGGCCCCGGCATGGTGCACGTCTTCGGCTACAACAACTCCAGCGCGCCCTACCACCTGACCCTGGAAGCGCTGTGATCGAACGCCTCCTCTGCGGCCTGCTCGTCTTCGCGCCGCTCGCGTACGGCTGCGCCGACGACCCCGCCGACGACCCCGCCGACGCCGCCATCGGTGGCGAAGGCGAGGGTGAAGGCGAGGGTGAAGGCGAGGGTGAAGGCGAAGGCGAGGGTGAGGGAGAAGGCGAGGGCGAAGGCGAGGGAGAGGGAGAGGGCGAAGGGGAGCCGTTTGTTGACCCCGACGAAGGCGACCCGCAGCCCTATATGGTGCCGGCCGGCGCCAGCGCGCCCATCGATCCGCCCATCGCCGACGACCCGGCCTGCAACGCAAACTTCATCGCCGGCGTTCGGGGCTGGGTCGTCGACCGCATCGGCCGCCCGGTGCCTGGGGCCAAGGCCCAGCTCTGCATCTACAAGGCCGACGGCACGCTGCTCTGCCTGATGCCAGCCGACACCGACGCGCAGGGCGTCTACACGATCAACGTGCCCAACGACGTGCGCTGCGCGCGCTCGGGCGCGATGCGCAGCCTGGTGCCGGGCCAGCCGCGCGCCACGATGTACTGCGACATGCGCTACGCCGAGCGCGCGGTGGAAGGCACGCAGCTCAACTACCTCGACCCGCTGGTGCTCTTCGCCACCATTCCGCCCGCCGAGCTGCCGCCGATTGGCGACCTGAACGCCGAGCGCACGGTGCGCTTCGCCGATGGGCTTGAGATCGACCTCACCCCGATCGATTTCTATGGCGATTACGGGGCTTTGCGCACCCGAGAGGTCGGTCCCGACGAGCGCGGGCTGTGCTTCCTCGACGGCGAACCCGCGCCCGACGGACTCTACGCCTTCTATCCCGAAGGCGCGCTCGACGGCGCCGGCGCCCCGGTGCGCATCCCCAACAAGCAAGGCCTCGCGCCCGGCGCAGTGGTCGACCTCTATATTGTCGGCGGCCTCGACTGCGTGTTCGAGGGCGAACACATCGAAGAGGCCACCTGGGCCCCCATCGGCACCGCCACCGTCAGCGGCGACGGCGCGATGATCGAGAGCGACCCCGGCGTAGGCCTGCCCTGCTTGACCTGGTTGGGTTACAAAGCGCGTTGAATCGAGACGATCCGGACGCGCGCGACGACTCATCAGCGCCGGCCCGGACATGCACGCTGAACAGACTGTCGCCGCGGTCGTCGCGCCGCCCGGCGGCCTCGACCCGCGGACGAACCATGCGCCTCATCTGCCTCTTGCTCTGCTCCCTGATGGCCCTGCCCGCCTGCGACAGCGGCGGCGGTGACGACTCGGAATCGGGCCCCCGTGAGGGCTACCCCACCGCGGGCTTCGGCACGACCGAAGGCTCGATCCTGGCCAACCTCGAATTCACCACCCCCGACGGCGGCACCTACGACTTCGCCGGCATCTACGCCGACGGCCACAACCGGGTGCTGATGGTGGTCACCGCCTCGGGCTGGTGCACCGCCTGCCGCGAAGAGCAGCCCAAACTGCAAGCGCTGCACGAAGAATACGGCGACGCCGGCCTGGCGCTGATGGTCGCGGTCTTCCAGAAGAACGACTACTCGCCGGCCGACGCCGCCTTCGCCGCCCAGTGGAAGCGCCAGTACGACCTGACGTTCCCGGTGGTCGCCGACGACAACGAGCCCTTCCTGCTCAGCGCCTACTACGACGAATCGCTGACCCCGATGATCATGCTCGTCGAGGTCGACACCATGAAGATCCTCAGCATCGACACCGGCTTCGACGAGAGCGCCGTGCGGGCCATCCTCGAAGCCAAGCTCTGAAGCGGAGACGCGCCATGCGATTTGCCCTGCTGCTCGCTTTCACCGTGCTGCCCCTCACCGCTTGGGCCGAAGACGCGCCCGCCGCGCGCCCGACGGTGGCCGACTTTGCGCTCGACACCCTCGACGGCGCGCGCATCAAACTCAGTGAAAACCGGGGCAAGGTGGTGGTCGTCAGCTTCTGGGCGAGCTGGTGCAAGCCCTGCAAACAAGAGCTGCCCTTCCTCGACGGCTTCGCGACGACCTACGGCAAGGACGGCCTCGCCGTGCTCTCGATCGCCACCGACGGCCCGCGCACGCTGGCCGAGGTCCGCCGCTTCGTGAAGCAGAAGAAGCTCGGCATCCCGGTGCTGCTCGACAAGGACGGCGCGGTGCTCGCCGACCTCAACCCGCGCGGCGTGATGCCCTTCACCCTGTACATCGACCGCAACGGCGGCCTGCACTCGACGACCGACAGCTTCAGCGCCGGCGACGAGACCAAGATCGAAGCCACCATCAAGGCCCTGCTCGCCGAGGGCGCCGCCGCCCCATGAAGCGCGCCCCGCTCGCCCTGCTGCTCACCGGCGCCGCCGCATCCGCCCAGGCCGCGCCCAACGTCCGCCTCACCGACTCGCTGACCATCGAACGCCGCGTCGACAACCAGAACGGCGATGACGGCGATGACAACTACGGCGTCGCCATCAACCGCCTCAACCTGGTCGGCTCCGACGGCGGCCTCAGCGCCAACGCCCGCGTCGACACCATCTACTTCGTCAACCCGCCGGCCACGCAGGCCAGCGAGGGCGAATACGCCGACGACGCCCGCCTGGAGCGTCTCTCGGTGCGCTATCGCCTGGGCGACTGGCAGATTCAGGTCGGCGACTTCTACCGCCAGCTTGGCCGCGGCATCGTGCTCTCGCTGCGCAAGGTCGACGAGGTCGGCCTCGACCTCACCGTGCAAGGCGGCGAGGTGGCCTGGGACACCAAGGATCACGCCGCCGCCCTCTTCGCCGGCCGGGTCAACGCGGTCAACCTCGACGCCGTCTCGCAGAAGTTCGTCGACGACCCCGACGACGTGCTCGTCGGCGCCGAGTACACCCTGCGCGCCCTCGGCCCGTTGCGGCTCAACGTCTACGGCCTGTACATGGGCATCGAAGAGCCCATCCTCGCCAGCGTGTCGGACGACGACCACGTCTTCAGCGGAGGCCTCTCGGCAGAGATCCCCGACCTGTTCTCGTTCGGCTCGGCCTACTTCGAGGTCGACTACCAGCGCCGCGAGTTGGTGGGCGAGACCTTCCCCGGCAAGGCCGCTTACGGCGCGGTCGAGCTGTTCTTCGGCGATTACGGCCTCGTCGCCGAGGGCCTGTACCTCGATGACTTCGAGTTGCGCGGCAGCTCCAACTCCGCGTTGCAGAATCGTTTTGTCTACGGCCAGCCGCCCACGCTCGAACGCCTCGATCAAGAGGTGCTCAACAACAAGGACGTGCTCGGCGGCCGCCTGCGCGTCGATCGCTACCTGCTCGAAGGCGACCTCGCGCTCTACATCAACGGCATGTACCGCATCACCGACCAGGGTGAGTCGAGCCAGGTCGACCAGCTCCACGGCTATGCCGGCTTCGACTTGACCTACGGCGAAGGCGCCTCGCGCCTGGGCCTCAGCGCCGGCTACCGCGACGAGAAGCAGCCCGAGCTGTCCGACCCGGATCTCAAGTCGATGATCCACTTCGAGGGCGACTGGCTGCAGGCCATCAGCGGCGGCTGGTCGCTGCACCTGAGCAGCACCAACGAGCTGCGCACGCTCAAAGACGACGACTACGCCCGCGGCAGCACCCTGCTCGGCGTCGAAGCGGCCGGCCTCGGCGCCTTGACCGTCGAGTTGGGCTACGACACGCAGAAAGAGGGCGACAACATCCGCCAGTTCTTCTACGCCACGGTGCTCGACTGGGAAGCTGCCGAGTGGATGCGGGCCCGCTTCACCGCCGGCCACCAGCGCGGCGGCCTCAAGTGCATCGGCGGCGTCTGCCGGATCTTCCCCGAGTTCGCCGGGGCCCGGCTCGACATCATCACCACGCTCGATCTCTGAGGCCGGGGCCGCCTCGGGGGGCGCTCAGCC
>JAGQJJ010000387.1 GCA_020430675.1 Myxococcales bacterium | reverse complement strand
TCGTGAAGTAGCACTCGGTGCCCACTTCGAGCGGGTGGTCGGTGCGCACGAAGAGGCCCTCGCGCGACACATCGCGGGTGAAATCGGCGATGAAGGCGTTGACCCGTCGGTACTCGACCTTCAGCTCGATGGGCGCGCGCGGCGCCTTGCGCGGATCGGGCGTCTGCATGGGCGCAGCCTCGCATATCCGGGCCGAGATCAGCAATGACCCGCCGCTTCACGCTGGCCTGGGCGGCCGCGCTCGGCGCGCTCGGCTTCGGCCTTTGCTTCGTGCCGTTGTTCGATCTTCTGGGCTACGAGTTCTCGTTCACCTGCGCGTTGCTGGTGACCCTCTGCGCCGGCGCCTGCGGCGTGCGCGCGCGGCGTGGTCTGCCCGACGCGCCTTGGCGGGCCTGGGCCGCGGCTTTGCGCCAGGCGTTGCCGTTGGCCGCGGTGCCGCTGCTGCCCATCACGCTCAACGCCCTGCGCGTTCGCAACTGCGATTACGTCGAAGGGCTGGTCTTCTACGCCTTGCTGCCCGGCGGCGCGGCGGTCGTGGCCAGCGGGGTCGGCGTCGCGGTGGCCCGGCTTGCGCCGCGCCGCGGCGTCGCGGTCTTCGTGGCGCTGTACGCGGCGACGATCGCGCTTTCGATCTGGCGCTTCTACGCCGACCCGCCGATCGACGTCTTCCACCTGTTCGCCGGCTATTACCCGGGCGCGCTCTACGACGACATCATCCTCATCGACGACCGGCTGCTGTGGTCGCGCGCCGAAGACCTCGTCGGCGCGGCGCTGCTCGTCGGAATCAGCGGGCTGCGCCGCGGTGG
The DNA here is from genome assembly GCA_020430675.1 of Myxococcales bacterium. The sequence goes on along the minus strand of JAGQJJ010000387.1, from coordinate 4,118 downwards.
ATTGCGCCCCTGGTTGCTCGGCGGCGTGCTCGCGATCGCGGGCCTCGGCGTGCGCCACCTGGCCACCCGCCACGCCGTGCATCGCGACGCCGACTATGTGCGATCGGTGCTCGGGGGCCGTCTCGACACGGAACACCTGCACATCTACTACCCGAAGCGCTGGTCGCCGCAGCGCATCGACCATCTGGGCCTTGAGCTCGAGTTCGTGCACGCCGAGTTGGCGGCCTTCTTCGGCTTCGCGCCCAAGCGCCCCATCGACGTCTATCTCTATGGCAGCGCCGCGACCAAAAAGCGCCTGATGGGCGCCCGGAACGTGCGCGTCGCCAAACCCTGGCAGTGGGCCTTTCATGTGCACGGCCCCGAGATCGGCCAATCGGTGCTGCCCCACGAGATGGCGCATGTCTTCTCGGCCGAGCTGGTCGGTGACGTGCTGCGGGTGCCGATGCACCGCGGCGTCGTGCCCGACATGCCCCTCATCGAAGGCCTCGCTGAAGCCGCCGCGCCGCGCCCTGATCGCCTCGACGCCCACGACTGGAGCGCGGCGATGCGCGTCATCGGCGTCGCGCCGCCACTGGCTGAAGTACTTGAGCCGACTGGGTTTTACGGCCGCAACTCGCGCACCGCCTACACCCTCTGCGGCTCGTTCGCGCGGCATTACCGCGACACCGCCGGCGCCGACGCGCTGGCCGAGGCCTACGGCCGCGGCAGCTTCGAGCGCCCCGGCGGCCCCTCGCTGACCGCGCTGGTGGCCGAATGGGAAGCGTTTGTCGACGCCCGCCCGCAGAGCCCCCAAGCGTTGGCCCACGCCCGCGCCCGTTTCGACGCGCCCGCCATCTTCGGCCGCGTCTGCGCTCATGAGATCGCCGACCTGCGCCGCGAGGCCGCCCGCGCCGCGCGCAAGGGCGACATGCCCGACGCGCTCGCCACCACCGAAGCCATCTTGGGCCACCTGCCGCGCGACGTGCGCGCCCGGCTCGATCGCGTCGACCTGTTGCTGCAACTCGATCGGCGCGACGAAGCCGAGGCCGCCGCGCGCGCGGTCTCGGCCGACGAGCCCGCCGGGGCCGTCGCCCGCGCCCACGCCGATGAGACGCTCGCCGACCTGGCCGCGCTCGCCGGCCGCACCGACGAAGCCGCTGCCGGATACGCCGCCGTCACCGCGCTGGCCTTCGAGCGCGCCGACCTGCGCCGCCTGGCCGCTAAACGTGAGGCGCTCGCCGTCGGCGAGACCGGCCGCGCCGCCTTGCGCTACCTGATCGAACCCCACGCGACCGCCGATGCTGAGGCCCGCCGCGCCGCGGTTGAAGCGCTGGTCGCCGCCGCGCCCGATTGGCCCCTGGCCCGCTACCTGCGCGGCCGCGCCGCCCTTCAGGCCGGCCGTCTTCTCGATGGACTCACCGATCTGTTTCGCGTCGAGCCCATCCTGACCGATGCCTCGCTGCGCTTTGAGTCCGCCCGCCTGCGCGCCGCCGCCGTCTTCGGGGCCGGCTGCTACGCCTACGCCGCCGGCGCTTTCGCCGCGCTCGCCGAGCGCACCGACGCCGATCTCACCGAGAGCGAGCGCGCCGAGCTGCGCGCCTGGACGCGCCGCGCCCGGTTTTTCGGCGCGCGCCGCGCCCCGCCTTCGGAACCTTGCGCAGACGTTGACAAGGCCGCCGCCGCTGCCCAAGATGCGGCGCGGCCAGCGGAATAGGGCGATTCAGCCCACGGTTCTGACCGGAAGTGACAGGAGACTGCGATGTTCGACCCGCGTTCCCCCATGGCCCTCCTCTCCGCCTGCGTCCTGGCCTTCACCCTGGGCGCCGTCGGCTGCACGCCGAGCTATGTGCGGGGCACGAACATCGCCTACACGTCCGAAAAGCAGGCCCTCGCCGACGTGGTCGAGCGCTACCGGCAGGCGGTTGAATCGCGCGACGCCGCGACCCTGCAAGCGCTGGCCAGCAACGACTATTACGAGAACGCCAGCACCACCACCGACCCCAGCGATGACTATGGCACTCAGGGCCTCGCCCAGGTGCTGACCGACCTGCGCAACGCGGTCAAAGAGGTCCGATACGACGTCGACATCAAGTCCATCGAGACGCTGGGCGAGACGGCGACGGTCGATTACGAATACCGCGGCCAGTACCTCTTCACCGTCGGCGAGCGCGATCGGTGGGAGACGGTCTCCGACCAGAACCGGCTGACGCTGCGCAAAGAAGCCGGGCAGTGGCGCATCCTGAGCGGCATGTGAGCGGCGCGTCGCTCCGGCGGCGCTGAAAACGGATACGCTCACGGCATTCGCCGCGGAGTCCGGTGCGATGGCCGAACAGATCCTCGTCGTCGATGATGAGTCCAACCTGCGCAAAGTGCTCGGCGCGCAGTTGCGGCGGCACGGCTACGAGGTCACCACCGCGCCTGACGGCCGCGCAGCCCTCGCCGCGCTGGCCACGCAGCCCTTCTCGGCGGTGCTGACCGACCTCAAGATGCCCGAGATGGACGGCGTCGCGCTGCTGCGCGCCGTGGCCGAGAAGTGGCCCGACCTGCCGGTCATCCTGCTCACCGCCCACGGCACCGTCGACACGGCCGTCGAGGCGCTCAAGATCGGCGCCTTCGATTTCATCACCAAACCCTACGACCAGATCGAGCTGATCAAGGCCGTTGGCAAGGCGGTCGCCACGCACGCGCTGCACCGGGTTGAGAGCCCGGCGGCCGCCGGCGAGACCGCACCCGGCCGCTTTGGCCTCATCGGCACCTCGGCGCCGATGCGCGCGGTCTTCGAAATCGTCGACAAAGTCGCCGCCACGCCTTCAACGGTGCTGATCACCGGCGAGAGCGGCACCGGCAAGGAGCTGATCGCCAAGGCGCTGCACCAGCACTCGGCCCGCAGCGAGGCGCCCTTCATCCGCGTCAACTGCGCCGCCATCCCCGACACGCTCATCGAGTCCGAGCTGTTCGGCTACGACCGCGGCGCCTTCACCGGCGCCACCACCGGCAAACCGGGCCGCTTCGAGTTGGCCGACGGCGGCACGCTCTTCCTCGACGAGATCGGCGAAGTCTCGACCGAGATGCAGGTCAAGCTGCTGCGCGCCATTCAAGAGAGCGAGTTCGAGCGCGTCGGCGGCATCCGCACCCAGCGCGTCGACGTGCGCATCATCGCGGCCACGAACCGCGACCTGGCCGCCGAGGTCAAGGCCGGCAACTTCCGCGAAGACCTGTTCTACCGCCTCAACGTCGTGCCGGTGCGCCTGCCACCGCTGCGCGAGCGCCCCGAAGACATCCCGCTGCTGGTCGAGCACATCCTCGACAAATACACGCGCCGCCTGCGCCGCACGGTCGAAGGCGTCACCGAAGCCGCGCTCGCGGCGCTCTCGGCCTACGAATGGCCGGGCAATATTCGCGAACTGGAGAACGTGCTCGAACGAACGTTGCTGTTCTGCGACGACGCCTGGATCGACGCCGCTGACCTGCCCGTTGAGGTGCGCGGCCAGTCGGCGCTCGGCTCATCGCCCCCGGTCGTGCCCGATGGCATCACCGATCTCAAGGAAGCCATCAAGGTCACGACGCGCCGTCTGGAGCGCGAGCTGATCGAGCGCGCGCTCGAAGACACCTCGCGCAACGTCACCCACGCCGCGCGGCGGCTCGGCATCTCGCGCAAGAGCCTTCAGACCAAGATGAAGGAACTCAACCTGCGCGAAGATTGACCGCACCCGGCGGCCCTACGAGCAAGTTTACTCTGGCGCCTGCCGCCGGTATCCTGCCACCGGTCGATCTGCGATCTTGCGAGGAGAGTCGGCATGTTCGCTCGCATCCGTCCGTTGTCGCGCCCGCCCCATGGCGGCCTGCTGCGCGCGCTGGCAGCCACCGGCCTGGTCGGCGCGGCCTGGCTCACGCCCGCGCCCGCCCCCGGCGCCGAGGTGACCGAGACGATCGACGCGGCCGACGGTGATGATCCGTTCGACTTCCGCGGCGAGGTCGACTACCGACGCAAGCTGCGTCGGGCCAAGATCACCCGCGAGTTCAACTGCAACCCGGCGCGGGGCCGCGAGGCCGAGAGCTGCCCGGGGGCGGGGGCTCAGGGGGCGTTGCTCCACGTCAAGGAGCTGCGCTACGAGCGCATCCGCCACACCATCACGCCA
>JAGQJJ010000386.1 GCA_020430675.1 Myxococcales bacterium | reverse complement strand
CGAGCGCTGCGGTCATGAAGAGGCCGACCTTGACGGTCTGGGGCATGGGGGTTCTCCTCGCGGGTCAGTCGGTCAGGGGGCCGGTCGCCAGACCCTGGATGAACTGTTGGACGCGCGGGTCCGGCAGGTCGCGGAACTCCTGCGGCGGCGCGTTGGCGACGATACGCCCCCGGTACAGGAAGGCGATCCGGTCGGCGATGCGGAAGGCGCTGTCGAGATCGTGCGTGATCACCAGGGCGGTCGAGCCGAGCCCCTCCTGGAGCTCCAGGATGAGACCGTCGATGACCGCCTTGATCACCGGGTCGAGGCCGGTCGTCGGCTCGTCGAAGAGCACCACCTCGGGGTTGCTGATCACTGCCCGCGCCAGCGAGACGCGCTTTTTCATGCCGCCGCTCAGGCTCGCCGGCATCGCGTCGATGGCGTGGCTCAGCTCCAACAGCGCCAGCAACTCGGCGACCAGCTTGCGAATCTCGGCCCGCCGCATGCGCGTGTTCTCGGCCAGCGGAAAGCCGATGTTCTCGGCCACCGTCAGCGAGTCGATCAGCGCGTAGTTCTGAAAGACCATCGTGCAGCGCTTGCGTAGCTCGGTGCGCTCGCGCTCGCCGGCTTTGGCCAGATCGCAACCGAACAGCCGCACCGTGCCCGAGTCGGGCAGCGTCAGCGCGTTCATCATGCGCAAGAGCACCGACTTGCCCGAGCCCGACTGGCCGGCGATGACCGTCGTCTTGCCGGCCTCGACCGACAGCGACAGCCCCTTGAGCACCTGCTTCGGCCCGAACGCCTTGGTCACGTTCTCCAGCACGATGACCGGCTCGTCGCGCGGCCACCGCGCCACGTCGGGCAGCAGCAGGTTGCGTCTGGTCGCCATCAGAGCTGGAAGACGAGCGCTTGCAGCAGCCGGCGCATCGCTTCGGTGGCCTGGGCGTGGTGGTGGAAGCTGGTATAGGCCACGCGCCCGCCGCCGGGCACGGGGGTGAACGCGATCATCAGCGGCCGCTCCGAAGAGGCGACCAGCACGTCGACGTCATCGGCGACCTGGGCGATCTCGATCCAGCCGGCCAGGTTGAACTGCACATCGAGCGTATCGGCTTCGAGGAATCGCGCCAGCACCGGCGACCGCACCTCGGCGGGCACCACGCCCGGCGCGCCGCGCCCGATGATGCCGCCGCCGAGCCCGCGGCACTCGAACGGCAGGTCATTGGGCAGCGGGCAATGATCGGCCGGCGTGGGCGGCGCGATGCACTCGGGCGGGCAATCGGCGCACACGCAGCACGCCGGCTGCGGCGCCGGATCGCGCGTGCGGTCGATGAAATCGACCTTGTCGGGCCACAGCACGCCGACAAAATCCGCAGCCAGATCGCTGGCATACAGCGATCCACCCCGGGCGATGAAAGCCCGCAGGTTCTCGCGGATGAGCGCCACCTCGGGGTTGGTCGCGCGCAGGTCGATGCCGGTCGCGCAGTTGACAAACAGCACGTCGTAGCCGGCGAGCGCCTCGGCGTCCATCAGCAGCGCGCGCGCCCCGCGATGGGCCTGGCTGTCACCGCAGTACAGGTCGTAGGCGAAGCCGAGCCCATCGAGCGCCTCTTCGACGCGGTCATAATCGCCGGTCAGCACCGCCAGCCGCGCCCCGTTGGCGTCGAGGCAGACCTTGGGGCTGCCGCGAGGCGAAGACGAGACCGGCACCTCGGTGCCCGCGATGGCTTCGATCTGCACCTGCGCGAGAAAGCGCCCGGCGGCGATGGTGATCGGCGTCGGCCCCGGCGCCAGGCCCTCCAGGCGGAAATAACCGCGCGCGTCGCTCTCGGTGGTGACCGTTTGCGGCGCGCCGTTGCAGTCGTGACTCAGCGCGGTGATCTGCGCCCCGGCGAGCCCTTGGCCGCTTGGCGTGCAGACCGTGCCCGCCGCCGCGCCCAGCCGGCAGATGGCGCCCGCGTCGGTCAGCACCGACACATCGGGCAGCGGCGGCGCCGCGTCGCGCACCATCGCGCCATCGCGTGGCGCGCCCGCGTCGAGGAACATCGGCCCGGCCGCGTCGATCTCGCCGGTGCTGACCGGCTCGGCCGCGCAGGCGGTCAACGTCACACCTGCGACGATGATGCTGAGGGCGAGGCAGTGTCGAATGCGGCCACCTCCGGGCCGAAGAACCGGCGCTCGATCGTCTCGTAGTAATCGATCACCTGCCGCACATATGCCCGCTTCTCCAGGTAAGTGCCGGGCATGAAGCTGCGCTTGAAGCCGTAGATGACGATCGACTTGAGGTCATGCGCGTCGAGCCCCAGGTGCTTGACGGCCAGCATCAGCTCCTTGGTGACGGTCGTATTGCTCACCGTGCGGTTGTCGGTGCAGATGGTCGTCGACAGCCGATGCCGCCGCAGCTTGCGGAAGCTGTGGTCATCGAGGCTGAGCATGCCCGGGTTGGTCTGCAGGTTGCTCGTCAGGCAGATCTCCAGCGTGATGCGCCGGTCGGCGATGTACTGCCCGAGCTGCTCGACGTAATGCTCGCGGTCCTTGATGTTCGGATCGGTGATGGCTTCGGGATCCAGCAGATACGTGCCATGGCCGATGCGATCGGCGTGCAGATAGGTGATGGCCTGGAAGATGCTCTCCGGCCCGTAGGCTTCGCCCGCGTGCACCGTCTTCTTGAGGAAGTGCTCGTGCGCGAAGCTGAAAGCGCCGGCGTGGTCGCCCGCCGGGTAGCCCGCCTCTTCGCCAGCCAGGTCGAAGCCGACCACCGGCAGATCGTACTCATCGCGCGCTTTGATCGCCGCCCGCGCCAGCTCCAGGCTGGCCATCGGGTAGACCTCTTTCTGCGGCGTGAAGCGATGCGCGTTGATCAGGCTCTTGTAGTACTCGCTGAAGGCCGAGCGGAACATGCGCATCGCGCAGACGATGATGCCGTAGCGGAACCCGGGCGACGCGCTGGCCACCACGTCGGGGCGCGCGTTGTACTCGTCCTGCGCCTTCTTCAGCCCGCGGTTGACCGCCTTGATGACCTGCACCGCGTTCATATGCGCGTGCACATGAAGCTGCGGCGCGAAGCGGACTTCGAGGTAGAGCACGCCTTCGTTGAGATTGTCCCACGCCAGCTCGTAGGCGCAGCGCTCCAGCGCCAGCTCGCTCTGCATCACCGCGACGGTATAAGCGAAGCCGGTCAGGTACTCGGTGAGGTTCTGGTAGCGATCCTTGAAGACCAGCTCGCGCAGGCCGGCTTCGGTGCGGCTCGGCAGGTCGATATGGTACTCGCCGGCCAGCTCGATGAGCGTCTGGGGCCGCAGCGAGCCATCCAGGTGCACGTGCAGGTCGGTCTTGGGCAGCGCCCGGATATAGTCAGCGGTAATTTCGACGCCCATCAACGCTCTCCTTGGCGAGAAGATGGCCCGCACTATACTGCGCGCGGACGAAGAGGAGGAAACGTGATCCTCGAACTGCCCCGCCACGACACCGCCTTGTTGCTCATCGACTGGCAGGAACGGCTCTGCGCCGCCATGCCCCAGGCCATCGTCGAGCGCAATACCCGCAACGTCGAGAACCTGCTGACCCTCGCCGCGCGGTTGTCTTTGCCGGTCATCGCCACCGAGCAGTATCCCAAGGGCCTCGGCCCCACCGTCGCACCGCTGCGCGATCACCTGTTGGCGGCGCCGCATGCCAAGACCAGCTTCAGCGCCCTGCGCGATGACGCCGCCGCCGCCGCGCTGCGGGCCACCGGTCGTCGCGTCGTGCTCGTCGCCGGCATGGAGACCCATATCTGCGTTTTTCAGACGGTACGGGATCTGGTCGCCGCCGGTTACGGGGTGCAGGTGCCGGCCGACGCGGTGCTCAGCCGCACCAAGGCCAATTACCGCAATGGTCTCGACCTGTTGCGCGCCGCCGGTGCGCTGATCACCAATGCCGAAGCGGCCCTGTTCGACCTGCTCGGCGTGGGCGCGGGTCAGGCGTTCAAAGAGGTCAGCCGGCTGATTCGCTGACGCGACCTGGCACCTGACGACAAACCCCTACAACGTCAAGGTGAAGGTCGTGCCCTCGGGCCCGGTGGTGAAGGTCAGGTCGCCGCCGCGCCGGCGGGCGACCGCGCGCGCGATGGCCAGCCCCAGGCCGGTGCCGCCGCGGTCGCGCTCGGTGGTGAAGAAGCGCTCGAAAAGGCGCCGCTGGTTGTTGGCGCTGATGCCGGGGCCGTGATCGGTCACCGTGATCTCGACCCGCTCGCCCGCCGCGCGCGCCGTGACCTCGATCGGCGCGCCGGCGCCATGGCGCACCGCGTTGTCGATCAGGTTGCCCGCCGCCGACTCGAGCTGATCGGGCGGAATATGCAGCGTCGCCGGCGCCGCGGTCGCATCGATGCGCACCTCGGCGTTCGGATGCCGGGCCGCCAGCGCTTCGAGGGCGGGGCGCAGCGGAACCTCTTCGGCCGGCGCCGCGTCGCGGCGGCTCTCCAGCCGGGCCAGGTGCAAGAGCCGCACGACCAGCCGCTGCATGCGCGCCGCGCCAGCGTCGATATTGGCCAGAAACCGCTCGCGCTGCGCCGCGTCCATCTCGCCGTCGTCGTCGCGCAGCAGTTCAACCGCACCGCGCACCGCGGTCAGCGGCGTCTTGAGCTCATGGCTGATGTTGGCGGCAAACTCGGCCACGTAGTCGGCGCGCTCTTCGAGCTGCGCGGTCATGCTGTCAAGCGCCGCGCTCAGCGTGTGCAGCTCGGCGGGCAGCGAGCCGCCGGGGCGCAGCGGGCGCCGCGGTTCCCCGCGCGCGATGGCCTCGGCGGCGGCGGTGATCTCGCGCACCGGCCGGGTGATGGTGCGGGCGAGGAAGAGGCTGACCAGCACCGTCAGCAGCACCGAGAGGCCCAGGCCGAATTGCAGCGGCCGCCGGTGTATCCAGAGCGCCTTGACCGGGTCGACGCTGGTGCGTGACATGCGCACCACGCCGATGA
>JAGQJJ010000385.1 GCA_020430675.1 Myxococcales bacterium | reverse complement strand
TCGATTTGCAGCCACCACGCGATCGGCACTTCGAGCGTCTCGGCGCGGGCCTGCATCGCCGTCAACGCTTGCCTTTGCGCCGCGTTGGCCAGATCGAGGTCGATCGCCAGCAGCGCGCGCCCATCGCGGCGCAGCGTGGCCCGCGACCGCAACGCCTGCGCAGCCAGCCGGCTGAAATCGGCCTCGGCCACGCCCGGCACCTCGTCTTCGCTCAGCCCGGCCGCGCGGTCGCGCAGCGCATAGAGCACGCCCACCGGGCGCGCCTCGTCGGCGAGCAGGGCTTCGAGCAGCGCATCGCCTGCCGGCCCGGCCCAGCGCACCAGCACCGGCCAGCCGGGGCGGCGGTCGAGCGTGGCCTGCGCGTCCGCGTCGAGCGCGGTCTGCGGCGGATCGAGCGCCGCCCGCACACCCTCGGCCCAGTGGTCCGGCCGCACCACCAGCCACACCGCGCGGTCGGGCGCCACCCCGCCGTCGATGCCTGCATCGACCTCGGCGTCGACCTCGGCGTCGACCGCCGCGTCGAAAACCATGCCCGCCTCGTTGGCCCCACGGCGAATCGGCGCCTGCCCGCGCGGCAACTCGCCCGCGCAGCCGAACAGCCCAAGCAGCAGAAGGGGGGCCCAGCGCATCGGGTGATGGTCGCCCATCCCCCCGGGCGGCTTCCAGTCGCCTGCACAACCCGGTCGCCCGGAAAGTGTGTGCGCGATCGTCGCGAGCGGCGGGAGACCGTGCCAGATCTGGCCGCGCGGCGCTTGAGGACGCGGAGCGGTACCGGTGGTACTTTGAGGGGCCAAGCCCGCGACCAGACGGGGCGCCGGCCCGCCCCGAAGGGGCCGAGAGCGAGCAAGGCCAGAGATGGCGCGGGATCGCGACGCGCAGCAGATGCGCTCACGCGCTTTTCGGGGTAGATTGCGGCGCATGATCGAGCCGTCCGCGCCTGAATCCGCCGCTTCGGGCCAGAAAGTCTATCCGCGCCCCTCGTTGACCGCCGACGTGGTGCTGCTGCGCTACCGCGATGGCTGGCTGCAGGTGCTGCTCATCGAGCGCAAGCGGCCGCCGTTTGCCGGTCGGTTTGCCCTGCCCGGTGGTTTTGTCGACGAAGGCGAGGCGCCCATCGCCGCCGCCGCCCGCGAGCTGCGCGAAGAGACCGGGGTCGAGGGCGTGCCGCTCTACGAAGTCGGCGCGTTTGGCGAGGCCGGGCGCGACCCGCGCGGCTGGGTGGTCAGCGTGGCCTTCCTCGGCCTGGCCACCCCCGACTGCTGGGCCCAGGCCGGCGATGACGCCGCGGCGCTCGGCTGGCATCGGCTCACCAAGCTGCCCGAGATGGCCTTCGATCACGCGCAGATCATCGAGCGCGCCCTCGGCACCTTGCGCCAACGGCTGCAGGTCGACACCACCGCGCTGCAATTGCTGCCGCCGGGTTTTCGCACGGTGCAGGCGCGCCATCTGTACAGCCAGATCCTCGGCGAGCCCATCGCGCCGACGCCGTTCAAAGCCTGGCTGCGCCGGCGCGGCGCGGTCGAGCGCCTCGGCCCGGCGCGCTTCGCCCGCGCTGCTTCGCTGCGGCCCGATTGGCAGCGTTGATCCCGCGCCCGCGCGCTGAGCTCCAGGTGCGCGACGCGCCGGACGGGGCGCTGGTCGTTGACGACCCGATCACCGGCCACCGCACCCACCTTGGCACCGAGAGCGCCACCGTCTTCATCGCGCTCTCGGCCGGCCATGACACGCCGGCCGCGCTCTGCGCCGCCGCGCCTGGCCTGGACGCGGCGCTCATCCGCGACCGGCTGGCCCAGATGCGCGACGCGCTGTTGCTCGAGGGCGACCGCTGGCAGGCGCAGCAGGCGTTGTTCACCGCCGCGCCGCCCCGCAAGGCGCCGGAAGACCTGCCCGTCGAGGTGCACAAGGCGCTGCGCCATCGGTGTGTGCGTTGCGGCTCCTCCTGCCTGGGCGCCGGCGTCGGCCCGGTGGGCGAAGCCACCGAGGCGGCGATCGCCAAACACCGGCTCTGGCAGGGCGTGCCCGGCGTCGAGTCGGCCGACGCGCTGCTCATGCACGCGCCTGGCGGCCCCTTCGTGCGCACCATCGACGACGCCTGCGGCCTGCTGCGCGAGGGCGCCGCCTGCGCCGCGCACGCCGCCGCCGGCGCCGCGGCCAAACCCGGCGGCTGCCAGCAGTTCCCGTACCTGTTTGCCGTTGGCCCCGACGCGGTCTACGCCGGCCTGCAGATGGAGTGCCGCAGCTTCCCCGCCGCGCTGCGCCAGGGCAACGACTGGACGCCCGCCGCGCTCGGCGCCGATCTGGCGACCGGGCTCGCCGCCGCGCCGGGCGTTGAAGCCTTGCCCGATCCGGTCGCGCTGGCCCCGGGCCTCTTTGCGCCGCTCGCCGATTGGATGGCCGACTGGCGCGTTGGCCTCTCGGTCATCGAAGGCGCCGACGACGCCTTCAGGGCGCTCGACGCCTTGACCGCCATCGCCCACCAGCGCATCGAAGCCCGCGCCACCGCGCTCGGCCCTGACCCGGCGTGGCTGCGCGACCCGTTCTGGCCCGCCGCGCCCATCGACGCTGAAGCCCTGCGCCGCGCGCTGCCCGGCCAGGTGATGGCCGCCTGCGCCTGGCTGACCCATGAAGCGGCCCGCAGCGGCGCCATCATCGCCCAGGAGCAGGCCGAGCTGGCGCGCAAGGCGGCGGTGGTGGCCCTGGGCGGCGGCCGCCTGCCGCCCACCGAGTTTGCCGACGCCGCTGGCCCGGCCCTGCTGCACACGGCGCTGCTCGGCGAGTGGTTCGGCCACCGCCCGATCCTCGGCGCCGATCTGCTCTACGGCCTCGGTCGACTGCGGCTCTCGTTGACGCTGACCGAGGCGCTGGCGCGCTTGCGGGCGGCCCAGGCGGCGCGCCGCATCGTGCGGGTCGATGACGTCAATGACGCCCTGGTCATCGTGGGCCAGACGCTGCGCGCGGGCGTGGTCGAGCAGACGCTGCGCGCCGCCCAGGCCGCGGTGCGCGCGCTGGCCCTGCCCGGCGCCCCTTTTTCGACCTGGATGGGCCGCCCCCACCCCGGGCTGACCGCGGGTGGCGTCACGGTCACGTAACGTTTTTCTGCGCCGCGGTCACGCGCGGCGACCCATCGCGACGCTGCCACGCCCCGTTGCGCGTGGCATACGGCTTGCGCGATCATCAATGCCGGCGCCAGCACGGGAGGAAGCCATGCACGCCACTTCGATCATCCTCGCGACCGACCTCTCCGACGCGGCGCGCTCTGCGGCCATCTGGGCGCGCGACATGGGCACCCGCACCGGCCTGCCGGTCATCGTGGCCCACGTCGTCGAGCTGGGCTTCGACAACTGGATTCACGGCCGCTACCAAATCAACTTCGACGAGGCCATGACCACCCGCGCCCGCGCCGAGGTGGCCGACTGGTATGCCAGCGCCACCGGCGATCCGCCGGGCACTGTCGAGCTGCGCGTCGGCCACTGCTACCACGAGCTGGTCGCCATCGCCGCCAAGTACGACGCCGGCATGTTGGTCATGTCGGCCACGGGCAAGAGCGCATTTGCCCGCACCATCGTCGGTTCTCGGGTGCTCCAGATGCTCTCGATGCCGCCCTGCCCGGTGGTGGTGGTCGATCCGATCAGCTTCACCGTCAACCGCAGCCCGCGCATCGCCGCCGCGGTCGACTTCTCGAAGGCCACTCCCGAGGTGGTCAGCGTCGCCGGCTCGCTTGCTGACATCTCGCAGGGCACCCTCTCGTTGGTGCACGCCTTCCAGCCGCCCAAGGCCCCGGTGCTGGCCGGCGTCGAGTTCCTGACCGCGTCCGAGACCGCCGATCTGATGGAGGCCGCCGAGGCCGAGATGCGTCAGGTCGCCGGCGAGCATCTGCCCGGCTTCGAGGGGGTGCAATCCGACGTGATCACCGGTGCGGTGGCCCACGCGCTGATCGACTTCGTGCGCCAGCGGCGGATCGACATGCTGGTGCTCGGCCATACCGGCCACTGGCCCAGCCCACGCGAGGTGCTCGGCAGCACGGTGCGCCGCCTGGTCGGCAATCAGCCCTGCACGTTGGTCATCGCCCCGGTGCCGCCCGTCGTGTGATCGCGGTCACACCATCTGCTCGGGCGGCTTGGGCGCGTCGCGGCGCGAGGCCACGCGCAGCATGCGGAAGCCCACGTCGAAGCGCACGAAGGCGATCAACGCGCCGAGCACCGCGGCGATGAAGCCCAGCGCGAGCCAGGTGTTATAGGCCTCGCGCGAGAAGATGCGGCCCTGCCCCACCGGCGGCATCTCGGTCATCTCCAGCGGAAATCCATACCGATCGGCCAGCTCGGCGATCTTGATCAGGTGGATGACCGGCACGCCGTCGCCCACATAGCGCGTCATCACCGAGTTGATCTCGGTCGTGCCCGGCGGCAGCGAGCGGTTGATGCCCGGCTTGAACAGCCGCTTGCCGATGCGCGTGCCCACCGAGGTCGTGCCGCCGCCGACGTTGATATAGGCCTTCACCGGTCGGCCGCCCGCCGCTTCCGTATAGGCGCGCATGCGCTCTTCGACGCTCTCGCTGTAGCTCGCCGCTTTGATGACCTTGGCCCCGCTGCGCACGATCGCCGCGTCGAGCAGCGCCCGGCCCTCCTTGGTCACGCCCAGGCCGCGGTCTTCGATGCCGCCGCGGCTGACCGCCACGCTGCGGGTGGTGAACACCTTGCGCTCGGCCAGGATGCGCTCCATGTCGATCCAGAGCATCTCCGGGTCGTTGGCGCCAAACTGCGAGGCCGACGCGCTCGAGACCACCAGCGGCTCGGCCCCCAGCGTCTCGAGCGCCGCGTAGACCGCGATGTTGATCGCCGGGAACGAACCCGACAGGCCCACCGCGACCACGTCGCCCTTCTCGACTTCGAGCCGCTTGAGGTAGTGCACCACCAGCGCGGCGAAGTTCG
>JAGQJJ010000384.1 GCA_020430675.1 Myxococcales bacterium | reverse complement strand
CGCCGTGGTGGCCTGGGCCGCGCCAGAACCCTGACCGGGAGGTCGGCGCCCGCTGTCACCCTGACGGCCCGTTGCGTCAAAGGCCCGAAATTGATTAAGCCTGCACACTGGCGAGGGGCCATGGAGGGCCCCCCGGGGGGTTGCATGAGTTCGAGTGGGTGGAAGGCCTGGGCGATCGCGGCCGCGAGCTGCGCGTTGTTGTTCGGCTGCGTGGCCGACGAAGGCGGCGGCGGCGCGGCGGACGACGGCACGGGCCAGCCGGAGGCGGGGATCCGGCTCGACATGGGCGCCGGGGGTGCCGGTGGCGAGGGCGGCGAAGGCGGCGCTGGTGGCATGGGCGGCCAGGGCGGCGAAGGCGGCATGGGCGGCATGGGCGGCCAGGGCGGCGGCCCGCCCCCGCCCGACTGTCAACAAGTCTGCTTCGGGGCCGCCCGCTGCGCCGCGCAGGCCGAGCCCGCCGATTATTGCCCCGGTCTGTGGTTCGTCGACCTGCGCGCCATCATCGGCGCCTGCGGCCAGCGTTGCGCCGCCGAGGCCGACCTGGCGCAGCGCCTCGCCGACACCGCAGGCGACTGCGAGGCGGCGGTCGATGTGCTCAACGAAGCGCCGCAGTTCGCGGGCCTGTGCGAAGACGGCGTGCCCCTGCCACCCGCGGTTGACGCCTGCGGGGCGCGCGCCGCCCGGGTGGCCACCTGCCTCATCGAAGGCTGCGCCGACGCCGCGCCCATCGAAGCCGGCCTCGTCGAGCTGATGGCCCTCGAATGCAACGGCGCCGTGGCAGCGGGCGCGATGACCGCCGAAGACGCGGCGGCGATCGACGCGGCCACGCCCTGCGACGACGCCGGCGTCCTCGAAAAGATGATGTCATTGCGCCTCTCGGGCGCGCAGGCGGCGTTCATCCTGCCGCTTGAGACGCTCTGCACCGAGGGCCCCGAGGTGCCCGAAGGCGTCTGCGACGAAGTCTGCGCCAACACCGTGGCCTGCGCGCCCGATGGCAGCGTGCTCTCCAGCGCCGACGCCTGCCTCGCCGCCTGCGTGCCGACCGTCGGCGCCGAGATCCAGAAGGCCGAGTGCGCCGCTGTGGCCGAGGGCTGCCAGGCTTTTGCCGCCTGCTACACCGGCGGCTGAGATGCGCGTCGTCCGCATCGCCATCGCGCTGGCGCTCGTTGCCTGCGACTCGCCCAGCGAGCCCGAGGTCGCGGCGGACGCCACCGCGGGCGAGTGCGTCGACGGCGCGACCCGCGCATGCCCCGGCCGGCTCGATGCCATGCAAGCCTGCGTCGGCGGGCGTTGGGGGCCGTGCGATGCGGTGGCAGTCGCCAGCGAGACCTGCGATGGCACCGATGAGGACGGAGACGGACGCATCGACGAGGGCGTCTTCGAGGTCTGCGGCGGCGGCGGTGCCTGCGCCCCGGGCGTGCGGGCCTGCATCGACGGCGCCTTCGGCCCGTGCGTCGGCGCCGGCGAACCCACCGCCGAGACGTGCGACGGGCGCGACGAAGACTGCGACGGCGAGATCGACGAGCCCCCCATCCTGCCCCGGGCCGGCGATCTGCCTGCGCCGACGCCATTGCCTCCGCATGCCATGGCCTGGACGGGCACCAGCTACGCGGTCGCCATGGGTGGCTATCCCAACTGGCTGTTGCGCCTCGCCGTCGACGACGCCACCGTCTGGCGGGCCGACCTCCTGGGGCGGATTCCCGTCGAGATGAGCCTGGGCCAGAGCCCGGTCGGCCTCGCCCTCGCCTGGACGGAGCGCGACGGCGCGGTTCGCTTCGGCGTGCTCGGCTGGGAGGACGACGTGGTGCCCATCGCCGAGAGCCCCGCGCGCCCGGTCGGCGAGGGCCGCGCCAGCGGGGTGCAGCTCGCCGCCGAGACGCGCTTTGTGCTCATGGCCTGGATCGACGACCGCGGCGGCGCCCCTGATGTCTGGACCGTGGTGCTCGACCCGGCCACCGGCGCGCCGCGCGGCGAAGCCATGCAGCTCACCGACACGCCCAGCGCGCCGACGCATCTGCGCGTCGCCAACAACGGCGAAGATGGCTTCGGCGTGGCCTGGATCGAAGACGGCGACGCCTGGTTCCTGCGCCTGACCAACCCGGGTGAGCCCAGCACCGAACCCCGGCGGGTCAGCCACACCGGCGACGTCACCGCCGTCTCGGTGCAAGGCAACTACTACCAGGATGACTTCGCAGTGCTCTGGGCCGACGCCGACGCGGTGCGGTTCGTGCGCTTCGAGCGCGACATGCTGCCCATCCCCGCTGGCATCCCGCTCGCCGATGGCCTCACCGAACCCGGCGACGTGCGGCTGATTCGCGACGAGCAGGTCTACACCGCGTTCTGGAGCGCCGCCGAAGACGAGGGCCGGGGCGCCTATGCCCTCCAGATGAACACCAGCGGCGCCCAGACCACGCCCATCATTCGGCTGGGCGCGGCGGGCGATGGCTTCGCGGTGGCCAAAGGCAACAACGAATACGCCCTCGCCGTGCGCCGCGACGACCGCCTCTACCTGCGCGCCGGGCCCATCGCCTGTCCGCCGCGGTAGGGCACAAAAGAACGCGCGCGTTCAAAAGGACCGCCCCGACGGCGGCGGCCGCGTCGATGACGAGCCCTGCGAAGTCAACGGCCGCGAGTGCCTGTGCTCGGGCAACGTCACCTGCGCCCCGGTCGGCGACGACTGCGTCTGCGCGATGACGGTCGACTTCCTCGATTGCAGCGGCGACACCGGCGACACTGGCGACACGGGCATCCTCCAGACGCTCAGGGGCTGAAGCGCCTCACCGACCGTGCGGCGACACGGCCAACTCGATCAGACCAGGCGCGCGCCTGAGACCAGCGCAATGATCTCGGGTTGCTGACCCAGAAAGTGGCCCGGCGGCAACCGAATCAGCGGGGTGAAGCCGTCGAGGCGATCGTTCATCGCCTCGCTCTGGGCATTGTCGACCGCGCGGTTTGCGAGCCGCAGGTGCTCCAGATAGCGACCCCGTTCTACACCATAGTAGGCGCTGACCCACCACGGCGGACAGAGCAGACTCGTCACCACCAATGGCCATGTTCCCGCCTGCATGGTCTGGGCGACTGGTGCGTGGATTGCGCGACGAACCTCGGCCCATCGGGCGAGCGGCTCACCGCCTTGCCTCCACGGTTCTTGCTGGCAAAGCGCGCGCCATGCCCGGAGCCGGGCGCGCGGCGGCAGCGTCGGAAACGCGCGCGCGACCGCTTCATAGAGATGCTGATCAGCGTCGTAGACGCGGTCGGGCCATGCGGCAGCCAAGGTCGACTTGCCCAGGCCACCAAGGGCATGGATGAGGACTGGCCCGCCGCGAGCGCTCGGCTGGAGCGTGATCTGGTCCATCGTCCGCCTTCTCTCGTGGCCCGGTGGGCCGTACTCGAATTTGAGAGCAGATTCTCTCGGCGTTGAGAGCCAACCCGGCGCAAACCCAGAAACCACGGTTTGGCACGGCGCATGCGCTATCCAAGATCCGTCCGCACATCACGCCGCGGGAGGTCTTGATGCTGAAGTGGACTGTACACGCCCGTCGTCGCTGTGCCCAGCGCGCGATTTCCTCCGAGCATGCGGAGTTGGCGATGGCCTGGGGCCGTGAGATTGGGCAGAATCACGGCCGCGTCGCTTTTCACTTGGGGTGGAGAGAGGCGCGTCGCGCACGAGAGGTCGGAGTGCATGTTCCAGCACGGGCCGTTGGCGTCATCATCGTACTCGCCGAAGACTCAGCGGTGCTTACGGCCGTGCGAAGCCCGGATCGGCATCGCCTCCGTTCCTTCCCGCGTGCGCGACGAGGCATGCGACGACGGGGGGGCAGAGCATGAAGCGCTCGGTTCGACAAGTGCAGCTTGACGAAGACGGTGTCGTCCTCTTGCGCGGCGTAGCGGACGCCGCGTTGTTGACCAACCTGCGCGATGCGGTGGCCGCCAATCGCGCCTTCGGTCGGCCCATGAGCCGGCAGGTTCTGTACACCCACGGCGCGGCTCCGCCCGATCGACCGCCGCTGACCGCGCTGATGGATCAGTGGCTCAGCCCGTTTCGGCATGACGGTCCGGGCTCCACCCGCCGAGCGGCCGATCTGCTGCGGCCGGTTGCCGAAGAACTGCTGGGCGAGCCGGGGGTTCTCTTTCAGGACCTCCTGCTCATCAAACGCCAGGGTCACAAACACTTCCCCTGGCACCAGGACTTCGGATTCTGGCCGATCGATCGGCCTCTAGGCGTGGTCATCTGGCTGCCCTTGCAGGCCTCGGACGGTTCATCGGGCGCGTTGCGGTTCGCCGCGGGCAGCCACCGGCTGGGACCCCGACCGGTCGTTGACCTGCACGACGGCAGACCGCAGCGAGAAGGGGCCGAGTTGGACTTTGCTCCCGAGGCATGGCCGATGGTGGCACCGCGCTATGAGGAAGGTGATGCGGTCGCGTTTTCACCGCTGACCTTTCATGCCTCGCCCGCGATGACGCGTCCGGGTGAGCGCGCTGCCTGGTCCTGCATCTTTCTTTCGCCCCGTGTGCGCTGGTGTCACGCCAACGCGCCGAATCATCCCCTTTGCCGGCGGGTCGAAGACGGCGCGCTGGTCACGGAGTTGGTCGATGCCTGAGCTCGCCCCCGAACAGCGCGCGCGTTTTGAGGCAATGGGTCATCTGGAGGTCGGCCGGTTGATCACGCCGGAGCAGACGGCTCGCCTTCAGGCTGCCTTCGCGGCGCAGACGGCTGAATGGGCCGAAGAGATCGAGACGCCGCTTGACGAGTATCTTGCCGTCGTCTCGCAGTGGACCAATGTCTGGGAGCACAACGCGGTCTATCGTGAGCAGCTCCACCACGCGCGCGCCGCCACCATCGCCGCTGAGTTGATCGGCTGCGAGCGCGTTCGTGTCTTCCACGATCATCTCATCGTCAAGCCACCCAACGGCGGCAGCACCATCCCG